>JALVQM010000001.1 GCA_027025615.1 Desulfobacteraceae bacterium
CGCCTTGACCATAAAACAAGTGTTCTTGTATCGAAAATCAACAGTTTTGAAACCATTTTGACCAGAAACGAAAAGGAAGCCCTGATCCTTGAATCAAATCTTATCAAAAAATATCGTCCTCGTTATAACGTTGTGCTCAAGGATGACAAGCGGTACCCATCGTTGCGTATCGATCCCCGATTAAAGTATCCAAACCTTACGATGGTCCGCAAAATAAAAAAGGACGGTGCACTATATTTTGGGCCTTATGCTTCCGCCAAAGCCGTCCGCCAGACTCTTCGCTTTATTCACAAGACCTTTAAACTGCGAAAATGCAACGACAAGCTGTTTCTCCACAGAACAAGGCCCTGCCTTAATTACCAGATGTCACTCTGCATGGGGCCCTGTTGCATGGAAATAGATCATAAGGCTTACCGGGAAACAGTAAAAGAAGTGATCGCCTTTTTAAAAGGCCAGACTCAGGCTTTAATCAGCAAAATCAGGAAACAGATGCTGGCTGCGGCTAAAAGGCAGGCATTTGAACAAGCGGCGGAGTTACGGGATAAGCTTTTTGCCCTGGAAAAAACTTTGGAAAAACAGGTCACCATTATCAACGATTTTAAAGACCGTGATATTATAGCACTTGCAGAGGACGGACCCTGGACAGTGATGACCGTTTTCAGGGTAAGAAGCGGTTTTTTACTCGGCCAGTCCCATTTCCAGATGGAAAATGCCATAGGAGACGCCGGCGACAAGATGAGTGTTTTTATCAGGCAATACTATTCGACCAGGGATCGTTTGCCGAATGAAGTCTTGTTGAGCCATTGGCCTGAAGATGCCAGGTTGTTAAGCGCCCATTTTAATTCTTCCGTTGGCAGAAAGGCGCGATTTGTTCTGCCGCGCAAAGCTGACAAACGGCGCCTGGTTGAAATGGCCCTGGCCAATGCTCGCGACAAAGTAAAACAACTGCGGCAGGGTGATCAGGCACGGCATGAGCTTTTACGGCATCTGCAAAAAAAGTTGAAAATGGACCGTTTGCCGTTGCGCATAGAATGTTTCGACAACTCACACATATCCGGCAGTCAAATGGTGGCTGCAATGGCGGTTTTCGTAAATGGACTTCCGGCCAGGGATGAATTTCGCAAATTTAAATTGGAGATGGAAGGGGGCGATGATTATCAAGCCATGGCCCTGGTGCTGGAACGAAGGTTTAAGAAAAAGAATAATGAAAGAAAATTACCTGATTTGATAATGATAGACGGTGGCAAGGGACAATTGAACGTAGCCCTGAAAGTTCTCGATGAACTGGGGCTTAATGGATGTTTCCAGGTTATAGGAATTGCCAAAATGGATCACGCTTCTTCAGGCGCAGACAAAATCTATTTGCCGGGAAGGGTAAACCCCCTGGTCTTCAACCCACAGGACAAGATGCTGTTGTTCATGCAGCAAGTGCGTGATCAGGCCCATCGTCTAGCCATAAGCTACCAGCGGGCTCGTCATCGCAGGCATGGTTTGGAGTCGGCCCTGGACCGAATACCGGGGGTCGGCCCCAAACGCAAAACAACCCTTTTACAAGCTTTTGGAGACCTTAAAAAAATCCGGGCAGCAACGCTTGCGGAATTAAGCGCTCTGCCCGGAATCAACAAAAATCTTGCCAGGACTATTTTAGAGGTGTTAAACAGTCCCGAACAGTAAGTTGTAAAGGTTATTTCCCCAGTCGTTTCAAGGTGTCTTTCAGACCTTGAACGGCCTCTGCTGATTTTTGCAGTTTTGTTTTTTCGTCTTCAGTCAATTCTATTTCGATCACTTGTTCAATTCCGTTTTTACCGAGTTTTACCGGAACTCCGATGAAAAGTCCGTTGATATCATATTCACCTTCAAGATAAGCTGCGCATGGCAAAATTTTCTTTTTGTCTTTCAAAATAGCTTCAGCCATTTCCACTGCGGCAGCAGAAGGAGCATAGTAAGCACTTCCGGTTTTGAGCAGGCTGACGATTTCAGCTCCACCATTGGCCGTGCGTTCTACCAGAGCTTCTATCTTGTCCTGAGACATCAGCTCGGTAATTGGAATACCGGCCACGGTTGAGTAACGTGGCAGGGGTACCATGGTGTCACCATGCCCGCCTAATACAAAAGCGTGGGTGTTTTCCACCGAGACATTCAATTCCATCGAAATAAAAGCGCGGAATCTTGCTGAATCAAGAACACCGGCCATACCCATGACCCTGTTTTTGGGAAAGCCGCTTGTTTCGAAGGCCACATGGCACATGGCATCCAGCGGGTTGCTGACTATGATTAATATAGTGTCAGGTGAATATTTGACTATCTGTTCGGTAACACTTTTGATGATACCAGCATTTGTACTGATCAGATCATCCCTGCTCATTCCAGGTTTGCGGGGAATTCCAGCGGTGATAATAACAATATCAGATCCAGCCGAAGCCTCATAACTGTTGCTGCCAACAAGGTGGGCATCATGCTTTTCAATCGGAGCCGCTTCGGTTAAATCAAGTGCTTTACCTTGAGGAACGCCCTCGATGATGTCAATCAGGACAACGTCACATAGCTCTTTTTCGGCCAGACGTTGTGCAGCTGTGGCACCCACATTACCGGCTCCAAC
>JALVQM010000002.1 GCA_027025615.1 Desulfobacteraceae bacterium
CCAAATCATTGATGCCGAGGCCGGAAATCACGGTTTTGACCAGCACAGTTGGAAAATCATTCGTCGGGTAATTCATACCACAGCCGATTTCCAATGGATGGAAATGATTCGTTTCCACCCTGCAGCCATAGAATCCGGAATCTCGGCAATTCGGTCCGGTGTACGGGTAATCACCGACACAAACATGGCCCGTACCGGAATCCGCAAAGACATCATAAGACGCTTCGGCGGACAGGTGGTCTGCCACATGGCCGAAAACTGGGTGGCCCGGACGGCTGCTGAAAACGGCATCACCAGAGCCCGGGCCGCGGTTGAGCTGGCAGCTGAAACAGATGGAGGTATCTGGGTAATAGGCAACGCCCCAACTGCCCTTCTACGCCTGATTGAACTTATGGAAAAAGGCCGGGTCACCCCCCAACTTGTCATCGGTCTGCCGGTGGGTTTTGTAAATGCTGCCGAATCAAAGGCCGAACTGATGAAATTAGATATTCCCTGGATTTCCAACCAGGGCCGTAAAGGCGGCTCTAATGTGGCCGCCGCCGTGGTAAATGCCTTGGCCCTTATGGCTGCTGAAGCTTAAACTGATAAAACCAAGTACCAAGGAATAAATACATGAAAAAGGCAAGCGGAACCCTGTATGGCATTGGTGTCGGCCCAGGAGATCCGGATCTTATTCCGGTAAAAGCCGTTGATGTCCTGGGTAAAATAGACCTCATCTTTGCCGCGGCTTCTACCAAGAACGAACACAGCCGGGCCGTTGAAATCGCAACCCGCCACATTCCCCGGTCTGCCTGTATCAAAATGCTCTCTTTCCCCATGACAAGAGACCAGAAAGCCAGGCAGGCAAGCTGGCACAGCAATGCCGAAATAATCATCGGGGAGTTGCGCAAGGGCCTCAATGCCGCCTTTCTTACCCTGGGAGACTGCCTGACCTACGCAACCTATGGTTACATCCTGAAAGCCATCGGACAAATCGCCCCTGAAATAAAGGTTGTCACCATTCCTGGAATAACTTCTTACCAGGCTGCAGCTGCCCGGATTAACCTGCCCCTTGTCGAAGGTGAACAATCCCTGCTGGTTGTTTCGGGAGCAGAAGGTGGTAACAACCTGAGACAGGTGTGTGATTGTGCCGAAAATGTTGTCATCATGAAAGCTTATCGTAATACGGGCGATATTGTGGCCGCCCTGGGTGAGGCCGGTATGCTCGATACAAGCGTTGCTGTTTCCAACCTGGGAATGGAAGACGAAAAAATAATCAAGGATGTTTCCAGCCTGTCCAAGTCAAAACCTGGTTACTGGACTCTGGTTATCGCCAAGAAAAAATGAGCCCAAATCGAAACAAAATGCGTTCAGGAAAGCTGCGCTCCGGCTTTACCACCGGCGCAGCAGCAGCTGCCGCTGCCAAAGCTGCCGTGGTTATCCTGGCTGGAAAGCCTGCACCTGACAGGGTAATAATTTCTTTTCTGGACGGCAGTACCGGTTCCATTCCCATTGCAAAATGTCGCCTGGACAGTCCCGACAAGGCAATAGCCGGGGTAATCAAGGATGCCGGCGATGATCCGGATGTCACCAATAAGGCCTTGATCGCGGTAGAGGTTAGCTGTCACCGTCCGGGCTCCGGTCAAGTTCACATCAAGGGCGGCGCCGGCGTTGGAAGGGTAACCAAGCCCGGCCTGGAAGTCGGCATTGGCAAGCCGGCCATAACCAAGGGCCCCAGGACCATGATAACCAATGAAGTAAGAACTGCACTATCAAGCCTTGGTCTCGACTGGGACGTTACAGTGCAGATTTTTGTACCCAATGGTGAAGATATGGCCCGCAAAACCCTCAATGCCCGCCTGGGCATCATGGGAGGTATTTCCATCCTCGGAACAACCGGTATCGTCCGGCCCATGTCCCATGCCGCTTACAAGGCCACCATTGAAAAAGCCCTTGACGTTGCCCGGGCAGTTGGAGTTGATCATGTGGTCCTTGCCACCGGAAGACGAAGTGAACGTTTTGCCCAGGGACTCTGGCCCGGGCTGGATGAAACTGCCTTCGTCCAGATGGGTGACTTCTTTTCCTTTGCCCTTCTCCAGGCTTACGATAAAGGCTTTCGTCATGTGGTGATAGCAGTCTTTTTCGGCAAGGCGGTAAAAATCGCCCAGGGCCTGGCTCATACCCATGCCAACCGGGGAGCCGTCAATATGCAGGCCCTGGCCGACTGGTGTCTAAAGGCCGGAGCTTCCCGGGTGCTGGCAGAACAGGTGGCCTGTTGCAACACGGCGCGCCAGGCTTTCGAGATTATCCGCAGGAAGATTCCGGAAGCCATCTGCCAGGTGGGAAAACGCATGCTCCAGGCGGCGGAACAGTATTTCCCGGCCCCGGGGAAATTGGAAGTGGTAATCTTTGATTTCGCAGGTCAAAAAGTTTACCATGGACAAAACAAACTTCCGGGAACATGCACATTATGTTAAAGGTTTGCTTTAATTATTATGAAAAATATAGTTGATATTATTGGACTAGGAATGTCGCCTGATGATCTTGGACATCGCCAGTCGGCAATCATTTCTAAGGCTGACATCCTGGTGGGTGGAAAGCGGCTATTAGACTTTTTCAG
>JALVQM010000003.1:0-5750 GCA_027025615.1 Desulfobacteraceae bacterium
CTCCAGCACAGTTGTTGTCAGAGGCCTGGCCTGGACGCAAGCTGTTGCAGGCGGTCATGGTTGGGCTTTGGCCGGAATGTTTTCCCGGCTCAAATCACTATTTGATCCTGGATGACTTCCAGGATCAAATCAGCATGCCTGCCTGTGGGACTGGAGGGCAGTTGAAATCTTACGCCCAGCCCCTCGGAAGCTTCGTGGAACTGTTCTTCAGATTCTTCACTGACAACGGCTGTGTCTATACTGACGTCGACGGTTATCAGGCGCCTGACAAGTTCGAAGCTGTCCATGCCTTTTACGTCACTGTCGATTACGGCGAAACTTATCTTTTGCGAACCAGCAATTTCAATGGCCTGGGAAGCATCCCGGGCCCGGACAACTTCAGCCTTGCCGCTTTGTTCCAGTCTGGAAGCAAGCTCTGAGAACCTGTCATTGTGCTCGGTAACCAGAAGTACTTTTTTCATAATCTGTTTCCCTGGGTATTCAGATACGTCCACAGCACGACCCCGGTCCGGCGCAACCGGCTTCAGAAGGCCGGCCGCCGCAACAAGTAGTGTCACCCGGGCCGGGCATCGCCTGGGCCTGCCTGCCGGTAAGGGAGCTTGTAGGGGACATGAGTCTGACCACGTCGCGGCTACCGCATCCAGGGCAGGCAAGCTCCTGTTGCGAATCTGTTATCAGAAGCTCGCTGGTTTTGCCGCAGGCCTTGCATTCAATATCAAAGATAGGCATGGCTTTCTCCTTTTCAGGCTTGCCAAGCAGTCTGGCGTGTTGCTGATGCTATCGGCCGCCGCCTCCTCCACAGGTATATTCGTTGGTAAATTTTGGCAGGCGCCCGGCGATGAAATTATCAACGGCTTCCCTGACCGTCCTGCAGGTGCCACCGAAGTAAACATCTATCCCGACCTGGTTGAAGCCCATCAGGGGACGCAGGCCCATGCCACCGGCAATCAGGACTTTTACGCCGTTTCCGGCAAGATGTTGCACCGGTGCAAGGCAGCCGCCCTGGGCATGGTCGATGCTCGGCAGGGATGTGACCTTGTCGATTTTACCATTTTCAATTGCGACCAGAGTGTACAAATCACAATGACCAAAATGGGCTCCGAGTTGAGCATCCAAGCCACCAGGGTGAGTAGAAGGAATCGCAATCGTAGTGTTCATGTTTTTGAATCTCCTTTCGAACCTAATTTTCCTCGTTCAAGATTTTTTCAACATTCTGCCACGCCTTTTTTATTTCGGCAGTGGCTTTGCCGTCATCAATTTCGGTCACGGCTTTGCCGGCAACCACGGCCTGGACGAAAACCTGGTCAAAAGGCAGCCGTCCGACGCACTCTATTCCTCTTTGTTTTGCCTTGTGTCTTATATCCTCTGCCAGGGAAGGATTCAAATCAGATTTGTTGATCAGGATACAGGACTTTACCTTGAAGTGGTCACACAGGTCGGCCACCCGCTGCAAATCATGGATTGCTGACTGGGTCGGCTCGGTGACGATTACGGCCATGTCACAGCCTGAAAGAGAGCTGATTACCGGGCAGCCAATACCCGGCGGACCGTCACTGAGGATAAGGCCGGCCTTGTCTGCAGAGGCCAGTTTCCTGGCTTGCTGCCGGAGCAGGGCCACCAGCCGGCCTGAGTTTTCTTCACCCGGAAACAGCTGGGCGTGAACAAGAGGGCCAAAGCGGGTTTCCGACAAGTACCATCTGCCACAGAAATTTTCGGGAAATTCTATGGCCTGTGTTGGACAAAACGTTACGCAGACTTTGCATCCCTCACAATTGAAATCGTCGATCAAGGCTTTGCCGTCGTTGATTGTGATGGCTTCAAAGCGGCACAGCTCGGCGCATTTGCCACAGCCGTCGCACTTGTCGGGGATAACCAGGGCCCGGTTGCCGGAGACAAAGTCGTTCCTGGATTTTTCGGCAGGGGACAGAATCAGATGCAAATCCGGGGCGTCTACGTCCAGGTCGCAGACTATTGCCTTGTCGGCCAGATGGGCAAATGCTGCGGTTACCGATGTTTTGCCTGTACCGCCTTTACCACTTATAACAAGGATCTCTTTCATGGGTTTTCTGCTTTGTTAATATTTCGGTGGTTATCCTGCTGACTGGAGTGCCTTTTGGCGAATATAACCTGCCATGCTGCTGAAAAGGTCACCCAAATGCTTTGAAAAACCGGCCACGATATGGCCGGATGAATAGGCTGCGGCCACATTCCGGTCAAATGGAATTTCGCTGATTATTTCCAGTCCCTGGTCTGCGCAGTATGTGTAAATTTCATCGTTGCCGATTCCGGCCCGGTTTACCACCACCCCCATCGGGATCCCGAAAGGTTTGAAAGCTTCATGGGCAAGCTTGAGGTCGTGGCATCCAAATGGAGTCGGCTCACTTACCAGCAGGATGTAGTCGGTGTCCCTGACGGCTGCTGCCGCCGGGCAGCTTACACCCGGCGGGGCATCGATTATGATATCCATGCCGGGATCGAAAATTCGTTGGGCTTCAAGCCGTACCTGCCTGATAAGCGGGGGACTCATGGCTTCACCCACACGCAAACGTCCCATCAAAAAACGCTGGTTGCCGTGGATACTTCCTATTTCGCGGCGTTCAATTTTCAACGCATCTGCCGGGCAAACCTGGAAACAGCCACCGCACCCGTGGCACATTTCCGGAAAGGTCAATCCAACGCCTTCAAAGATGGAAATAGCCTTGAACTGGCAGATCTCAGAGCAAAGACCACAATAAGTGCAGCGGTCTTCATCCAGTTCCGGCACTTCAAGCCATACTTTTCGACGCAGGGCAGGTTCCTGGCAGAGAAAAATATGCAAGTTGGGCTCTTCCACGTCCAGATCGATGGCAGCTGCCAGTTCTGGCCATACCGAAAAAAGGGATGAAGCCACGGTTGTCTTGCCGGTGCCGCCTTTGCCGCTTGCCACGGCCACTTTCATCTTCCATCCTCCGGTCGAACAGGGCTGTCGGCATAAGTGACATCCCCATTTTTCAACAACTCAATTGCCTGCCTGGCTGTCATCTCTTTGATACCATGGACGATCTTGATCCCGGCGGCCTCGAGGATCCTGAATGCCTTGGGGCCGACAAATCCGCTTACGACAACCTCTGCACCGCTTTTGGCTACCATCTCAGCCGCCTGGATGCCGGCTCCCTGGGCCAGTACCTGGCTTGAGCCGTTATCCAGGTATTCGTATTCAAGGGTTTCAGGATCAACAATAATAAAACCGGCGGCCCTTCCAAAGCGTTGATCCATGGGGTCATCTAGGCTGGGGCCCTGGCATGAAACAGCAATCTTTCCCACGGTTCCTCCTTTTGACGAACAATCACTCCAAGTGATCATGTTCCGGTTGCATTTATCATTTGAAAATCAAATGGGCATATGCTCAAAAATAGATAGGTACAACTTGGTTGAATGTCAAGGCCAAAGTTGGCAATAGTTGAATCGGTTGACCTTTTTGGCCTGGATTGTTAAAAGGGGTATCCAAAATAATCCAAAGCCATCATATACTGTTCCGATGACAGCAATTTTCCGGCATGCGTTCCGGTATGGAAAAATAATCGTCCAGGCCTCCAGGGGGGCAATAAAGGTGGCTAAATGGGGTACTGCATTCTTTTAAACGCGGATTATTCGTTCCTCAACGTAGTTGACTGGAAAAGAGCGCTGTGCCTGATGGTCAAAAACAAGGTGCAGGTAATCAAGTATTCGGACCGTGTGGTGCATGGCGCCGAAGGCTATGTTTTACGTCTTCCGGCGGTAATGAAGCTGATCAAGCTGATTCGTACCCTTTACCGTTCGCGAGTGCCCTTCAGTAAGCGTAATGTTTTGATCCGTGACGGTTACGCATGCGCTTATTGCGGCAGGAAATCCAGACGGCTTACCATCGACCATATCATACCCCGCAGTCAGGGCGGCAGATCGACTTTTGAAAATTGCGTTGCCTGTTGCCGCTCATGTAACAGCATAAAAGGCGGACGGACTCCATCCCAGGCGAAAATGTTTCTTTCCAAAAAACCGTACCAGCCTACCATCAGTGAATTTCTGAGGTTGAGATTGAGCAGGCTGGGGATAGACGACCTGTGGCGGCAGTTGGGCTTCGAAGATTGAGCCCCAAGCCCGCTTTAAATTCTAGAACGCCCCCAGCTGGCAGGGTTTAATTTTAATATTAAGAAATTCGCAAGCTGCGGCTACATTCAGTTTGCCGATGGATAGCTGTTCGGCAATATCCCATGCCGCCCGGCAGGAAAGTTTCCCGTCCTGGATGCGCTTTTCAATGGCACCCCTGAGATCTGCAGGTATTTCTTCAGCAGGCTGAACCACTTTTTTTTCGGGCAGGTAACCAAAAAGGCCGAGCTGGCACTTTTCCAGTTTTCCCTCCAGCAGATCGATGGCTATACCCACCTCTGAAGGTGAAATGCTCATGTCAACGGCTATCTTATGAGCAGCCGCGCATGATATCTTGCCATCGTGCATCCGCTGCTTAACAGCTTCGGCAAGTTGGGGATCAACCTTTGTACCAGGAGGATGTTTTTCGCTGAATTTACCCTTGTTCTGACCACTCATTTTCATGTGCTCCTTACCGGAAAAAGAAATATTGCCTGAATGTTGGTTCCACCAGGCTTTGAAAGTTACTCAACCAGTCCGTTATCTTTTTTGGCCTGCAGCAGGTTATGGCTGCAGTGGATTGCAGGTATTGCCGCCTGGGATTGGTAAAACCGCTTAACGGTTAAACATGTTTCCTGTCTGGTAAAGATAAAACACCGGCGGGTTTTGTAAACCCGATAATTCAACTGCCCTTGCGACGAAATCCTGCGATGGCCCAGGCTATGCTCCATCCGGCGGCAACCGGTATGACTCCGAGAACCAAAAAGGGGCGGATGCCTTTTTCCCATGGCCAGAGAAAAAGAGCTGCCCCGCAGGTCCATGCCAGACTGGCCACCAGGGCTACCCGGAAAGTCCCGGACAAGGGCCGTCGGGGAGTATTTTCCTTTTTCATGGTCGCGGATTTGCCGGCGGTTAAGCGGGAAAAGACCACAATACCGATAATTATCAGAAAGATGACAAGTATTTCCTGTACGCCTGAGAACATGCTGACCATTGTCCTTAATGAGACAAACGGGAACAACCGGATAAACGTTAAAAGTTTTCGTCATTGTCTGCTGACCTGACTATCATAATCATCTGTTCAAGGCAATCCGCGACAGGTTGTTTAAATTGTGGAATCTGGTTGGTCTTTGATGCTTGAAAACAACTTGCAACGATGGCAATCTTGAACACTGTCCAGGGGGTAGCATGGCTGCATGAACACCAAATCGGTCAGGGCGATGAAAATTTTCAAGGTACTGCCGGCAAAGCCGACAGTTCCGGGGCAAGCTATCGAATTGCAGTCTGCCAAAGCAGGGGACCGGCTTCAGGCAATTGTATTGCAATTGATGGACGAGGGTAAAGTCCTCATGGAACTGGGCGGCATGAAGGTTGAAGCCAGGCTTGATTTCCAGGTCAGCCAGGGGCAGAAGCTCGACCTTGTGGTCGTAAAAAACGGGTTTCCCCTGTGGCTGAGGAAAATGGCCGGCGGGAAAGTCAACCGCACTTTTGGATCTTCGGCCGGATCAGCCCGGGAGTCGCTGGCTGAAAAAGTTCAGCTTAAACTTGCGTAACGGTGCTGAGAGAGCCAATTCTAATAGATGCCTCATATGCTTCATAGTGGGATGTCCGCATAAGTGCAGAAATTGTCGCCTTTCAGATATTAC
>JALVQM010000003.1:5760-7944 GCA_027025615.1 Desulfobacteraceae bacterium
GCGCCTTTAGACCTGAAAATGGAAGTAAACGAGTTGGCAGATCATTTGCGCAATTTGGCAGAAAACGGGGGGCAATTTTTTGAACATAAGCTGGCAAGGCTGTTGGCTGATCCGGAAAAACAGGCTGAACCGGCTGCAAAACCCTGGAACGAGTATCAGCAGGCCCGGCTGGAAAAGCTTTTTGCAGGAGATTTGAAAGCTCTTGTTCTTGTGGCCGGCAAATGGTTGGAAAGTGATGACGCCGCTCGGATTTTATCTGCCGAAAGACTCAAAAAATTCAGAGAGCTGTTTAGTGAAACTGCCAGCCGGATAGAAAGTCAGCAAAGAAGGCTCAGCCTTGTTGACAACCAACAGGACCAGGGAGCCGTGCTTTGTTTCCAGATGGAGGTTGCCGACCGGAAAAACCCGGTTCGTTTCAGCGTTTATTATCCGGGGCAGGGCAAGGGTAAAAGGAAATCAGGGCACAGGATTGCCATCCTGCTCGACCTGCAAAGGCTGGGTCCTGTCAGGGTCGATCTGCAGAAAGAGGGCAGGGCGCTGAAAGTGGCTTTATTCCCTGACAGTAAGGCAGCAGCAAGTTTTTTAAATACCAAAATTCAGGGCCTTATCGGTGTGTTGCGAACAGGGTTTGAAAAGGTGGATTGCAAGGTTCACGCTAGGCCGGAAAAAGTAGCCGAGTTAAAGCGCCGTTTTCAAAAGAGGCCTAAAACGCGCATAGATATCAATATCTGAAGGCTGAAACCATGGATGATTCCAAAGATAAAAAGGCAGTTGCCCTGCGTTACCGCCATGGACAGGACCCGGCTCCCAGGATTGTGGCCAGGGGAAAAGGTACGCTGGCGGAAAAGATAATCGCCGTGGCCAAGGCCCATCAGGTGCCCTGCGTTGAGGATTTGCAGTTGGTGGAAATGCTTATTGGGCTCGACATTAATACTGAAATTCCCGAGGAGCTTTACCGTGCAGTTGCCCAGGTATTGGTTTTCGTTTACCGAATGGAACAGGAGTTTTCCCGCAGTTGACTGACGGTTAAGATTATTGCGAAAAATCATTATGGAACATTTCAATTGGCTAGACAGCCCCCTGGTGGGAACAAACCTGATCGAGGCCGGTGCAGGAACGGGCAAAACGTATACCATTGCCGGGCTTTACCTCAGGTTGGTGCTGGAACAAGGCCTGCTTCCTGATCAGATTCTGGTGGTTACCTTTACCCAGGCAGCAACTAATGAACTTCAGGACAGGATTCGCTTGCGGCTGGAACAGGCCCGCAGGGATGTTCAAAATGATCCGGACCGGGAACTGGAAAAGATCCTAGAACGTTCAGGGGGCCCTGCCCGTGCTCTTGGCCTGTTGGACAGCGCCCTGGCGTCTTTTGACCAGGCGTCTATTTTTACGATCCACGGTTTTTGCCTGCGTATCTTGGAGGAATTTGCCTTTGAAACCGGGGTGCTTTTTGACACAGAGCTTGTTTCCGATCAAACGGCCCTGCTGGAAGAGATAGCCGAGGATTTCTGGCGTCAGCATGTCTATGGTGCACCGGTCGAACTGTCTGCGTATATCCTGTCGGGTATGGACAAGTCTGCGCCCAGGAGACCGCAAGACCTGTTACGTCTCTGGCGGGCTGTACCCGGCCCGGAGATAAGAATTCAACCTGTATATGAAACCCCGGTGCTGGATGCCCTTGAATCTTTCCGGCGGTTACGGGCCAAGGTTGCCGAGTGGTGGCCCAGGGTGGAGCAGGAAGTTTTGGAGCTGCTTGCAACCGGGGATCTTGACGGGAGGCGTTTCGGAGGACTCAAGCAGGGAAGGGACGGTACAAGTGGCCGCAGCAGATGGCTTGCTGGACTGCAAAATATTTTCAAGCAATTGACAGATGGAATAAGTCCACTGTTTCCGGTTGACAAGCCGATCGAACAGATCACTTCCACATACCTGGAACAACACACAAGAAAAAACAGGCCGGTTCCCGGGCATCCCTTTTTCGATCTCTGCCAGCAATTCCGGGACCAGGGCAAATTGCTGGAGCAACAGTGCCGGAAATACTGCCTGTATCTAAAAGCCCAGTTCCTGCTGCGGGCCCCGGATATGCTGCAACGAAGAAAAGCCCGACTCAATGTGCAATTTTTCGATGACCTTCTCCTGCGCGTTCAAAGTGCGCTTGATTCATTCGGCGGAAGCGACCTTGTC
>JALVQM010000004.1 GCA_027025615.1 Desulfobacteraceae bacterium
GGCCAGCAGGCTTTTCGGGTGGACAATTGCAAGGACCAATATTGAGATTCATACCGCAACGGGAGCACAATCCCTTACATCGACTGTTGCACAAGGGTTTCATAGGCAAGGCCAGCAAGACTTGTTCAGCCACCGCCTTGCGTAAATCCACCCTGGAACCCTGGAAGGGAATCAGGTCAAGCTGTTCAGCGGTCAGTTCCAATTCTTCCTCCCGGGGGATATCTATGAGAGCTGCAGGTTGAAATACCAGTTCCAGGTTCTGCTCTATCGCCATGTCGAAAAGCTCAAGACAGCGGCTGCATTCCAACCTAACAACGCTTTTAAGGCTACCCCTTGCCCTGACCATCTCCTGGTCAGCCTGGAGGTAAAGTTTCAAGTCAACCGGACCGACGAAGGAAATCTGTTGCTTGTCTATCAATTTTTTCAATAGCGGAAAACGGACCGCATCCCAGGCGCATTCTACCCGAAGATCCTGCCCGTTCAAATCACCTGTATCAATAATCAAGACATTTTCAACCTGCATGTCGGGCTCCTATGCATGCTGGAAAAAAGTCAGTTTCCATCGCCAGGCATACTCGTCGTGCCGCAGGATATAAATGCAACCGTCGCTTCCAAGAATTTTAAAGTACCTGTAATCCGGCCCTGTCCAGCGATCGATTATGCTGCGCACTTCGACGACCTCTTTACCGAAATCGAAGCTTCGCGGCTCCTGTTCACCGCGGTAACCACTGTAACATATTACTCTGACAGGAAATATTTTCATAACCCATCGACCTGTAATACCACCTGTTTTTGACTTTTGACCCGGCTTTCATTATACCTGTTGTCATGGTCCCAGGCAAACTTTCAATTTAAACCTGAAAGGCAAACTACAAAATGAGTTTCAAAACCATTGGATGGATCGGAACCGGTGTCATGGGCAGTTCCATGTGCAGCCACTTGCTTGATGCCGGTTACCAAGTCCGGATCTTTAATCGCAGCAAGGAAAAAGCCGCCGGCTTGCTTGCAAAAGGTGCCAGGTGGTGCCAGGGGCCGGCAGAGGCTGCTCAAAACAGCCAGATAGTGTTTACCATGGTAGGTTATCCCAAAGACGTGGAACAGGTAGTCCTGGGTCCCGGGGGAGTGCTTGAGTCAGCCGCTAAAGGCACAATTCTAGTGGACATGACCACCTCCAGTCCAGGACTTGCCGAAAAAATCAACGCCCGGGCGGCCACCGCAGGGGTAGCCTGCCTGGATGCGCCGGTTTCCGGCGGAGACACAGGTGCCCGGCAAGCCAGCCTATCCATCATGGCCGGTGGCAGAAAAGACGTTTTTGAAAGTGTCTTGCCCCTGTTTAAACTAATGGGCAGAAACATCCGTTTGATGGGCGGTCCGGGGGCCGGCCAACATACAAAGATGAGCAACCAGATACTTATCGCCGGTACCATGATAGGGGTAGTGGAATCCCTGCTTTATGCCGCCAAAACAGGGTTGGACACAAGCGCGGTAATAGATGTAATCGGTCAGGGAGCGGCTTCCTGCTGGTCAATCAACAACCTTGGCCGGCGGATTGCCATCAATGACTTCGAACCTGGTTTTTATATCAAGCACTTTGTCAAGGACATGGGAATCGCCCTGGAAGAGGCCCGGCGTATGAATCTTTGCCTGCCCGGCCTGGCATTGGTCAACCAGTTCTATATCGCCGCCAGGGCAATGGGACTTGGAGATTGTGGCACCCAGGCGCTATATAAAGTCCTGGCCAGGCTTAACTCTGCAGGTTCTGCATAAAGCATTTTATATGCCTTGTGCGCAATGCGGATAGTTGATGGCACCACCATAGTCTGCTATTCTTTTAACCAGCCTGAACGTCTCATGTAAAATATTTATATCCTGCAACACCAAAATGGAGCAGCCAATGAACAACCCGGTAACATGGAGTGCGGGTTGCCTGGATAAAATAAAACTTGCAACTTCTCCACCATTTCAGAAATTCATCGGCCATTTTTTGCTAACGCCCAACTACAAATGGTTGGCCAGGGTGAGGATCAACCTGGAAGGCACTGAAAACATACCGCGCAACCGGGGAGTGATCTTCGCCATGAATCACACAGACAGGTTTAACTATTGGCCGTTTCAATACAAGTTGTGGAAGATGAAAACTTTCCGTTTCACAGCAACCTGGGTAAAAACCGCCTACTTCCGCAACCCGGCCCTGGCAAAAATACTGGGCTGGTGCAACACTATCCCGGTCCCTTCCCTGCGCAGCTATATTGAAGATTTCTTTTCAAGCCAACTGGGGAAAAAGCCTGAACACGATCATTACCGCGCCTTGAAAGACTACATTGATGGCAAGCTGACCTCTTGGCAGGATGCAGCCCGATCAAACAGTCAGGCAGCTATCGAATTGACTGAAAACCTGGCTGAAAGAATCCGCCTGGGTTACGAAGCGGTAATGGGAAAAGTGGCAGCCCTGAGCTTAAGCGCCCTGGGTGAAAAAAGACTCAACCTTATCATTTTCCCGGAAGGCACCCGTTCCGAAACCCTGGGCCAGGGGCGGACGGGACTGGCTCAGCTGGCTGTAGCCAGCGAGACTCCAATTGTACCGGTGGGATGCAATAACAGCAATGCACTTTATACAGGCAATCTGCCTTTTGCACGCAGCGGCAAGGTGACCTACCGGATCGGGCCGGCACTGGACTTTGACGGGGCCCTCAGTCAATTCAGAATTAAAGAGTCATTTGAACCATTTTCAAGTTTGGCCCGCCAGCGATACAGGGACGTTTTCGAAAAAATGACCCAAGTAATTATGGAACAAATCGGTTTGTTGCTTGATGAACAACATGCCCAACAAGCAGGTTGAAAACATCCACCGGCACCGGGAGTAAACCATGCCCATAGCCAAGGAAGATACCCAACTCAGGATACGCCTGAGAGCCAGTGCCCTGGCACTTGCGGCCGGCCTGGGTATCCTGGGGGTGAAATTCCTGACCTATGAAATTACTGGCTCTTCTGCAGTGCTGTCGGATGCTCTGGAATCGATAATCAATGTTGTCGCCGGTGGCTTTGTGATGCTCAGCATATGGATGTCGGCCAAACCTCCTGACAGCACCCATCCCTATGGCCACGGGAAAATTGAATATTTTTCAGCCGGCTTCGAAGGCGCCCTGATAATCCTGGCGGCAGCCGGTGTGTTTCGCACCGGGCTTGCCCACCTTTTCAAACCCCGTCCCCTGCCCCACCTGGACACCGGGATGTTGCTCCTGCTGACCGCAACCGTAGCCAACCTGGCCCTGGGTCTTATGCTGTTGAGAGTGGGACGCAAGACCAACAGCCTGGCCCTCGAGGCCGACGGCCGTCATATTCTGACCGATGTCTATACTTCCGGCGGGGTAATTCTCAGCCTGGCAATAGTAAATTCAACAAATTGGCTCTGGGTCGACGGAGCGGTTGCCTGCCTGCTGGGAGGCCATATCCTTGTTACCGGAAGTCGCCTGGTTTTTAAGGCTTATTGTGGTTTAATGGATGCTTCTGATCCGGAACTTTTGTCCCGAATTTCAGATTTGCTGAGCAAAAATCGACGCCGGTCCTGGGTAGATATTCACCAGCTGCGCGCCTGGCAGGCCGGCAACAACGTCAATATAGATTTACACCTTGTGCTGCCCATGGATTTGACTTTAAGCCAGGCCCATGCCGAAGCCCGGCAAATCGAAGAAATTCTCAAAAAAAAGTTCGGACCAAGCACATCGGTCCTGATACATATGGATCCCTGCCTGGACCCTTCCTGCACCTTGTGCAGCAACCAGAAATGGGACAGCGAAATGCTGACCATGGCCCAGGAAGACAAGAAACGCATGGCAGAACAGAAACGTTCTGCCAATTGCGATGAAGTTAAAACCGTAACCAAGAACAAGGAGGAGGCAAAAGATGACGACCATCTTTTCCAAGATCGTCAACGGTGAAATCAAGGCTGACATAGTCTATCAGGATGACCAGGTAACCGCCTTCAGGGACATCAATCCCCAGGCCCCGGTTCATATCCTTATCGTGCCCAACAAGGAAATTCCAACGGTCAACGATATTACCGAAGAAGACGAACAAGCCATCGGGCACATGTTTACAGTGGCCAAGATACTGGCCGAAAAAGAAGGGGTTGCCGAAAGCGGATACCGCTTGCTGGTAAACTGTAACCGGGACGCCAACCAGGAGGTGTTTCACATGCACATGCACCTTTTCGGCGGACGCCCCCTGGGACCCATGCTGATGCGCCAGTAGGGCAATTGAAAAAATTAAATGCCGGGCAATGTAATTTCAGGCGGTTTTTCGTAAATTGCGGAAATCAAATCAGCCTGCAAATGCCAAAGCCGCACCCAGGGCGCTGCCTACCTGGCAGTGCCCTGGCAGTATAAGCTCGGTGCCAAGTCTTTCAGCTACTTGCGGCAAAAGCTCCCCGGCTGCGGCCCCAAGCCCCAGTAACGGAACCAGGAGCTTTACTCCAAGTTCCAGCAAACGGCTTTCTGTCCGACGGGGGAAAAAACCACTGAGGGTTTTGCCGGTTTCGGCCCGGAACGTGTAGTCCAGAACCGCCTGCTGGATGCCATCGCAGGTAACATCCAGCACCCTCCTGCAAAATTGTTCAACTTCAATTCCCAGGGCATCGGCAAACGTCCTGGCGGCGATAATGGCCCTTTGGCAGTCTCCCAGTTCAATCCGTCCAAGGACATGCAATGCATCCGTGGGGGTAAATCCGACCACCTTTATCTTGCGTCCATGGACAAGGTGCTTGAGCCTGGCTTCCAGCAGGGGTTCAGCCATGGATAATCCGGCCAGCAACTGTTCGAATGACATGGCACCTGCCTTTGCCACCTTCTGCATCACCGGATCTGTCGTGTCGTTTTGGTCTGTCTGCTTTCCTTTCAAAATACATACACCAGCTGTAGCGGGCCTCAACCATGTGTCAGCAGGTGGCGCATGACGATCCATGCAGACAGGTACCACACGCAACGGCCCCACCAGCAGCTTGCCCTTGCGGGTAACCACCACCCTGCTGTCACCGCCAATGCCCACGGTGTAAGTATCCACAGCCGCAACATGAGTTTGCCAGCCCCCGATAAGACTACCCTGCTGATCTATAACCGGCCGGCCATTTTCTATCCGGCTGATGTCTGTGGTTGTGCCCCCTACATCAACTACCAAGGCTGTCTGTCCCGGCACTTTGCAGGAACCGAAGACGATGCTTGCCGCAGGCCCGCTGGCCACTGTTTCGGCGGCCCTCCTGACGGCTTCATCCAAGGGTAAGTAACTGCCATCTCCCCGGATCATGCTGACCTTCGGCGATGCACCCAGCAATTTCAGGGCATGCTTAACAGCTGCTACAAAAGATTGCATTTCCGGCAGCAAACGGGCATTTATCAGGGCGGTTGCAGCCCTTTCACGAATACCGGCCCTTGAACTTACCTGGTATGAGCAAAAAACAGGCTTGGGATCGACAAGTTCAATAGCCTTGGCAGCTACCTTTTCATGGGCCGGATTTTCCATACTCATGGCAGCGCAAACGGCATAGGCATCTGTATATGGACGCATCAGGGCCACGGCGTCAACCAGGGCCCCCAGGTCAAGGGGTTTTACCTCGCGTCCCAAATGATCATGACCGCCATCCAGAAACCGGATGGCCTCTGCCGGAAGATCAAAGGGCCTTGTCGTACCGATAATGAAAAGGCCGACCCTGCTGCCGCGACCTTCAACCACGGCATTGGTGGCTAAAGTAGTTGAAATAGCAAGCCGGGCCAACTTTTCCGGCGCAATGTCTCCTTCCTGCAAGACCGTTTCCAGGGCCCGGGTTACAGAATCGGCCAGCTGCCGGTGGTTTGTGGCAACCTTGGCTGTAGCAATTACCTTTTTGTCCCCGGGGGCGAAAACAACAGCATCGGTATAGGTGCCGCCCGTATCTATGCCCAATATCAAGTCCTTGACCTGCATTTGATTCCGCCTTTGTGCTGTTCTTGCAATCGGGTTGACAGGAAAGCCGCTGGTGGTTTTATACCCTCTTTAGATTTCTATTCAAAGATATTCGTGGTAAAATTCAGAGCGGTGCTCTTGCGCCGACAATCAAAATATGCAACCTAGCATGGGGCTTTTCAACACACAATTATTGAGGGAAAAAAGGCAATAACATGATCTCCAGACACAGTTCAATTTCACGCGCATGCTTTAGGCTAGGGATAGTTGTTACCGCCATTTTCTGTTTTTCACAGTCCCTGGCAGCAAAGCCGCTACCGGTTGCCGTCAGTATCCTGCCTCAAAAGTATTTCGTCGAGCAGATTGCAGGCGACCTTGCCAGCGTACTGGTGATGATCCCTCCCGGAGCCAGCCCGGCATCATACGAGCCACGGCCGTCCCAGATGACAGCCCTGGCCCGCTGCAGGCTTTACCTGGCCATAGGTGTCGGTTTCGAGAAGGCCTGGCTGGGCAAGTTTTCCGCATCGGCCAGGCATCTGAAAATCGTACATACCGACCTGGGGATCAAAAAAGTGGCTTTACCCCGTCATTTTCACGGTCCGGATCACACCAAAGGACACCAGCAAGACCCTGCAAATCATGGGCATATACCTGACCCTCACATATGGCTGGCTCCAGGGCTGGTAAAAATCCAGGCAAAACATATCATCAAGGCCCTGGCAGAGGCTGATCCGCAAAATGCAACCTCGTATCGCAGCCAGGGACGAAAATTCATAAAACGGCTGACAGCCCTGGACAATGAGCTGCGCAGTTTGCTGGCGCCTGTCAAGGGATCGGCTTTCATGGTTTTTCACCCATCGTGGGGTTATTTTGCCCGCAGTTACGGACTGGTTCAAATCCCCATTGAGCTGGAAGGCAAAGAACCAAAACCGGCCCAATTGCAGGACATGATAAAGTGGGCCAGGCGACATAAAATCAAGGCCGTTTTCGTCCAGCCACAATTCAACTTTCGTACGGCCCAACTGGTTGCCAAGTCCATCGGCGCCAAAATAATCAAGGCCGATCCCCTGGCCTACGACTGGGAACAAAACCTGCGCATGCAAGCCAGGCGGTTTCTGGAGATTATTCGCTGATATGGACGTTATCGACATTAGGAACCTTTCGTTTGCTTATAACGGCACCTGGATTTTGCGGGAAATAGACCTAAAGGTAGCCAAGGGCGATTTTGTCGGTGTAATCGGCCCCAACGGCGGTGGTAAAACCACCCTGATCAAGCTTATGCTGGGGCTGCTGCAACCGACAAGAGGAAGTATCACAGTTCTGGGCAAACCTCCGGCCGAGGTTTCCCATCGGATTGGTTATGTACCCCAGGATATCCATCTCAACCGCAACTTTCCTGTAAGCGCCCTTGACGTGGTTCTCATGGGCCAACTTTCCCCGGAAGCCGGCTGGAGGTTGAAGGACCCCAAGGCCAAAAAGGCCGCCCTGGAGGCCCTGGCCCGCATGGAAATGGAAAAATATGCCGATTTTCGCATGGACGCCCTCTCAGGCGGCCAGCGCCAGCGTGTTTTCATCGCCCGGGCCCTGGTTTCTGAACCGGAGTTGCTGCTGCTGGACGAACCAACTGCAAGCATCGACATGGAGGGTCAGGCGGAATTTTTCCACCTTCTCCAGGACCTGAATAAAGCCATGACCATTATAATAGTATCCCATGACCTGATGCTGATGGCATCCCATGTAAAGTCGGTTGCCTGCGTTAACCAGCATTTACATTATCACGACGCTGCCGCCATGGGAGGACACCTTTTGACCGATCTTTGCCCCACCTGTATCAAGGGCGCCCGCTGCCCGGTGGACCTGGTGACCATGTCACCCGCTGTTTGTCCACATGGAGACGCAAACTGCACGGAGAAAGAAAAATGATGGACGCCCTTCAACTTGAGTTCATGCGCCACGCCCTGCTGGCCGGCCTGCTGGCCAGCCTTATCTGC
>JALVQM010000005.1 GCA_027025615.1 Desulfobacteraceae bacterium
CGGATCACGCAAACCTTCCACGTAGGTTACCACAACCCGGGTGCCATCATCATCGCCCAGGTAACTGATAATCTCAGGAATGGTAATGTCACAGGCGTTGCCGTTGGAAGCATAGATCCGAGTCCCCACTCCCATGGAGGAAAAGCCCTGGTGGATTACTTCCGCAACTCCTCCGCTGAGAGCCACAATCGAGATGAAACCCGGTTCAGGATAGGTAAACGTAAAGTTGCAATAGGCCTTTATATCGGGATCAGAGTTTATGATTCCCTGACAGTTGGGACCAAAGATCCGAATACCGAATTTTGCGGCACGTTCCAGGAAGTCTTTTTCGATGGCTGCGCCTTCAGGTCCGATTTCGGAAAAGCCGCCTGAATTTATGATGATGTGTTTTACTCCTTTTTTCCCACAGTCTTCTACGGCCTGGGGTACAAACCTGGCCGGAATGACCATGTGGACAACGTCCACCGGGCCGGGAACATCAAGTATCGATTTGTAAGCCTTCAGGCCACGAATCTCATCAGCCTTGGGATTTATGGGGTAAATTTCACCCTTGTATCCGAAATCTATAAGATTCCTTATAACCCTGTTGCCGATGTGAAGCTCCTTGGTGGAAGCTCCGATAACCGCCACGGCTCTGGGCCGAAACAATGCATCCAGCATGATGGTGTTCTCCCTCTGTATTATTTTCGTTCTTCCAGTTGCTCGATGAATGCTTCAACGTTGGTCTTTGTCTGTTCATCGGAGATCAGTCTAAGGTCGTTCAGGTCTCCGTTGATGGTAAGGTACGGAACTCCCGTATCTTTTTCCAGCCGTTGAGGCATTCCGTAGCGGCAATTGGAATTGTTGGGGCACGTTTTGGCATCGTGGTAAATAATTCCATCCACCTTGAAAAAATCTACCATGTCACGGATGTATTTTTCCTTGGGGGCATCTGCCCGCACTATGAAAAGCTCCGTATAAGCTCTGGCCATGGAAGTGAAAGGATCCTCGGGGTCAAGGGCGGTGAATATCCAGCTGTTGCAGTAGGTAGAAGCCAGGACACAGGCATCCAGGCCGGCAAAAAGCTTGGCATGCGCGCTCAAGCGCCCCCATACCGGCATACCTTCCCAGTAAAGACGGAAACGTTCATTGTCGATGGCGCCTTCCTTGCGGGCTATCCGTTCCTGCAGTTCTTTGAGAAGGATACGGTAGGCGTCGTTGGCCTTCTGGGTGCCACGTCCCACCACGGCAGCGCCCATCAGGGTTGTACCGTCAAAAAAGGTGATGGGAGAAGGAACGGCTGCCGCTGTATCCAGCACTTCTTTCCACAAATCGGAACATTCCCTGGAAAGGGCTACAGCCTCTCGAAGACGGTCGATATCAAACTTGGTTCCTGAAACTTCTTCCAGGGCGGGAATCATTTCTTCCATTTGCTTGGCAACTGATTTGACATGGGCTTCGGATACATCCTGAACCCCTACAAAAGAGTGAACTCCAACAAGCGGCACATTGTATTCCTTGGCGTAAAAGGCGAACCAGTCTTGAACGTCACGGCACTGGTTGGTGTTAAAAACCAGGACGTCCGGTTTTGGCGGACCTTCGATACCTTTGAATACCTTGGCCAGGGGTGAGACTTTCTCCAGGTAAGCCCCGATATCGGCTGTCAAATACGAGCAAATGTCAGGTGAATAACCTATGGCGTTTGCCTTGGGAATTAAATCGGTTGCCATTCGTGATGAACCAAGCATGGCACTGTGGGTTTCTGGAAAGTAAACCAGGAATCCCATTGCTCTCAGGATTTCCGCCGGTCCAACACTGGTACACCAGGCTACCTTTTTTTCACCTGTTTTTGAGGCGTGATCTAACTCATAGTAATAATCCGCCATAAATTTTCCAAGAACTTTGGCTGATTCAAGTCGTTTGATGACGACTTTTTTTTCTTCGGCCATGAAGCATCTCTCCTTTTTTAATATTATTATCTCATCACTGCGTGCCAGCGTCGACTTCAACGGCATACAATGCCGCGCCTATGGCTCCGGTCAACTGGGGATGTTCGGGCACCAGTATTTTCCTGCCGATCAATTCCTCAGTCATGGTAACAAGGTAACGATTGTGTTCAACTACTCCTCCGGTCATGACCACATTTTCGGTAAAAGAATCCATTTCTACGATTCTGCGGATTACCGAGTAAAACAGGCCCTTGACAATATCCTCCACTTTTTTACCGTTACGGATATTTTCCAATACCTCGGTAGCGGAGAAAACCGTACAGAAGCTGCCCAATTTGACCATATCCTTGCTCCGGCGGGCAAGAGAATTCATGTCTTCCAGGGGGATATCAAGCCTGGGAGACATTTCTTCCAAAAAAGCTCCAGTGCCTGCTGCGCATTTGCGATTCATTTTGAAGCTTGTGCGCTGACCTTTTTCGTCAAGCTTGATGATTTTGTTGTCCTGGCCACCGATGTCGATTATGGTTATGGCCATTGGAAAGTAAAGAAAACAACCTTTTGCATGACAGCCGATTTCCGTCCGGGTCTGGCGGGCGTAAGAAACATTTTTACGCCCGTAACCGGTGGATATCGCGCCGGCGATATCAGCCTTGCCGGCACCAGCCATTTTCAATGCTTTTTCAAGGCATGCATCAGCAGTAGCCGTAAAATTGGTGCCTGACTTGCGGACGCAGTATCCAAGCAGTTTTTTTGAAGCGTCCATGACAGCCACCTTGGTTCGTGATGCACCTACGTCTGCTCCCACGAAAAGCTTGTCTTCGCTCATCAATCAGCCCCTGATGTTTTTATAGCTCTGTTTGCTACAAACGCGATTCCAATCCCTTGACCAGAGTTTGCAGTGTAAAGTTATGCGGAGTGGGAATCCCGGCCTGCTTGCCGTATTCCACGAATTTGCCGTTAATGTAGTCGATCTCTGTCCTGCGTCCGGCTTCGATGTCCATAAGCATGGATGGCTTGTGATTCCCGGCGTTGCTCATGTAAGCAATCGCATTTGGATAAAAATCCCATCCCAGGTTGATTTCATTGGCTCTTGCCACCTGGATGCACTCTTTTACCAGGGCGTCCACGATGGAAAAGACAATCGGGTCTCCCATGGCCTGGGCCATGGTTAAACCGGTGACTGCGCATACCGGGTTCATGCAGGCATTCAGGACTCCCTTGCGCCAGACCATGGATACGATCTGATCAGTATGCTCACAATTAAGGCCGGCCTTGCTCAGAGCATCCGCCACCCCCTGGGCCATGAAAGCCGACTCAGGATCAATTTCCTGGATATAATGGGGTGGATGGTGGAAAGGTAGCTTGACATGGGCAGGACCCGCCAGGCCACATCCATAGTTGACTACAGCCCGCATGATGCCTTTGCGGCCTAACACTTTGGCCAGTTCCAATTCGGTATCAATACCATTTTGCCAGCTTATAACGGCAATGTTTTCGTTAAAAAAGCTTTCCATGGCCGATGCAATCAGCGGCAGGGCATTGGCTTTGACCGTAATAAATACTGCATCGGGCTTGTACTTGGGTAAATCGTCAATGCTGGTGCAGGTATGCTGAACTTTTTGCTGCATGTTTTCGGCCCCTTCAAGGATGATGCCTCGATCCAGGGCCGGTTTAAGCAGATCTTCAACCACGTCGCAAAGGGTAACAGTGTAACCTGCCTTGGCTAAAAATGCCGCCACAATACACCCGACAGGTCCGGCACCGACGATGGCAAAGGATTGGGGACGAAAAACAGATTTGTCCGCCATGATATCACCTCCCCGTATAGGAGCTGGTCTGGATAATTTATTCAGCCCCTGTTTATCTCAGGCAGTTGAAAACATTTTAAACAAGGTTAATGTCCCAACTGCCCGAGGTGGTTTTTATTCAACGTCTTGACGTCCTTTGACATTATCTGAATTGTTTCGGGCGTTCGTCTACGACCCTCAGGGCCTTACCTTCACTACGAGCAATATATTTGGGCTCCACAAGATTAACGTCAACACTGATTCCCATGTTGCCGCGTATGTGAGCCATAATCTTGCCCTCTATTTCCATGCGCTTCTTTTCACCTGCCTCATATACTTCCTTTTTGGCTTCCACCCTCACTACCAGCTGGTCGAGATAACCTTTCTTCCTGACAACCAGTTGGTACTGTGGTTCGACTTCTTCGATATCCAGCAGCAGGGATTCGATCTGGGATGGGAAGACGTTTACACCGCTGATAATCAGCATGTCATCGGTTCGTCCGTATATTTTGTCCATTTTCACGAATGTCCGTCCGCAGACACACTCTTCCCGGCGAAGGCGGGTTATGTCCTTGGTCCGGTAACGAATCATGGGCATTGCGCGGCGCTGGAGGGACGTAAAAACAAGCTCTCCCTTTTCTCCTATGGGCAGTGGTTCCAGGCTTACCGGATCGACTATTTCTACAAGGTAGTGATCTTCATTGAGGTGGATGCCGTCTTGTGCTTCGCAATCGAACCCAACACCTGGTCCGCCAAGTTCGGTCAAACCATAAGCTTCCATGGCCTTGATACCCATGCGCTCTTCAATTTCCTTGCGCATCTGGGTGCTCCAGGGCTCGGCTCCGAAGATTCCAATACTCAAAGGCAGGGAGTGCATATCTACTTTTAACTCTTCTGCTCGTTCAGCAATTGTCAAAGCATAGGAAGGTGTGCAGCATATAACGTCAGTTTTGAAATCCTGCAGGAGGGTTATCTGCCTTTCGGTCAACCCTGAACTGGTTGGGACAACCGTGCATCCAAGAGCAGTTGCTCCCTGATGAAAACCTAGTCCGCCGGTAAAAAGTCCATATCCATAGGCATTTTGGACAACATGCTCCGGCCGGACACCAGCAGCCCAGAAATTACGGATCATGCATTCAGTCCAGTTATCGAGGTCTTCCTTTGTATAAGGCCCGGTGATGGGTTTGCCGGTAGTGCCCGAGCTGGCGTGTACCCTGACTACGTCTTTCAGGTCTACCGCGCAGAGGCCAAAGGGGTAATTGTCACGCAGGTCGTTTTTCTCAGTAAACGGGAGCTTGGAAACATCCTCAATGCTTTTTAAATCAGATGCTGAAATTCCCAGCTCTTTCAGTTTGTCGCGGTAAAATGGAATCCTATTTGCTACCCATTCAACAGTTTCCTTAAGTTTTTCCAATTGAAAAGCTTGCATTTTTTCCAGGGGCATGCATTCGAATTCGTCGTTCCAGGGCATGATGACCTCCTTGGGTTGGCTTGTACAGGACATCCCGAAGTGTCCTGCCGGCCCATTTATCGTCCGGACACTCCGGCCGGGACGAAAAGATTATTAATAAATGATAAAAGCATTAAGCTGTTTACTGTGCTTTAGCAATAAACTAAATCAGGTTCAGCAACCGGATCAAGATATCCACATTTGGCCATTTTGAAGTGGGGCCGGATTTCTGTTAATACATTGACCGGCTGGTTATCCTGCATTTTTGGCTGCTTCGAAGCCCAGGTCAAAGGCTTTCAGGTTAATATCTACAAACGCTGGTTTGGTTTTGGTCTTGATGGCTGTTTTTACCTGGTCCGCTGTTATGGGAACTGCTGCGCTTTGAATCAGGGCTCCCAGCAGAACTATATTAAGTGCCATGGGGCTGCCTGCTTTTTTGGCCAGTGCAAGACCATCGAACGCTATCAGACGCTTGACCTTTTTAGCGATAAGTTTTTGGAGCTGTTCAACATCCGGATAGGTTCCCTTGCCGATTGCTACCGTGAAAGGTGGCAGGGGAGCCAGGTTGGTAATGACTGTGGTATCAGCATTACATTTGTTCATAGCCCGCATGGTTTCAAGGGGTTCAAAGCCCAGCAGGATTTGGGCCTGACCATCGGAAATTATGGTGGAGTCTGCATCTCCGAATACAATTGCTGATTCGACCACCCCACCTCTTTGGGCCATGCCGTGAATTTCACTCATCCTGAAAGGTATGCCGGCCAGCAATGCCGCTTCACCGAGTACCTTGGAGGCAAGCAAATTGCCCTGGCCGCCGACTGCTACAATTATTAGCCGTGTAATATCCATCGTGTATCCGTCCTTCTATCTGAAATTAGCGTCTCACCAGCCTTGGTGCCAGCTGAGACCGGGGCTTTCGATTCATCCGGTTTTTTTAACCGGTCGAATGGCGTTTTCCGGGCAAATTTGGGCGCAGACCGCGCAACCAACGCAAACATCCGCATCAATTTTTACCTGTTCTCCTTCAAGATAAAACGCCGGACAGGCCAAGGTATCGATACAGATCCGGTGATTTTTACATTTGCTGGTGATTTCGAAAGCCCTGACCTTTATCTTTTTCAGGCTTTTCGCATACAAGGTGCACATCTGGCGTGATATGATCACTGACACACCCTTGTATTCCAGGGTCTCTTTGATGGCTGCAATGCTCTTGGCCACCTTGTAAGGATTGATAACCGTAACTTTTTTGACCCCGATAGCCTTTACCACTTCTTCAATCGAAACCCGGCCGTAGCCTTCAAGATTCAAATCTGCCATATCAACCCCGGGATGAGGCTGATGGCCGGTCATGGCTGTTGTGCCGTTGTCCAGTATGACGAGTGTAAAGTTGTGGTTGTTGAAGATTGCGTTTACCAGACCTGTCATGCCTGAGTGGAAAAAAGTTGAGTCTCCGATAAAGGAGATAACCTTTTTACCGGTTGCCCGGGAAAATCCACATGAAGTACTTACCGAAGATCCCATGCAGATCAGAAAATCGGCCATTTGCAGAGGCGGTAGAAATCCAAGGGTGTAACAGCCAATATCCGTTGGATAGATGGTATCCATTCCCTCGGCAGCTTTTTTGACTGCATAATAGGTAGCCCGGTGACTACATCCGGCGCACAAGTTGGGCGGACGCATGGGAGCCTCAGGTAAATCACTCAGTTCTACCGGGGTCGGCGGATTATATGGAAAGCCAAAGTAATTTGCCATTGCTTTGCATACAATGGTGGGGTTGAATTCATATAGTCGAGAAAGCAAATCTTCACCCTTACCGGCGATCTTGACTGTAAGACCGGCTTCCTGGGCCAGGGCTTTGACTGCTTCTTCCAGGAAAGGTTCGCCTTCTTCGACAACAAGAACTTTTTCACAACCGGACAGGAAATCAGTTATCATCTTAGCCGGCAAAGGATTTGACATGCCGATCCGCAGGATTTTTAGCTTATCTTCTATACCCAGTTCCTTGGCGGCGTCGGAAACATAATTGAAACTTACGCCGTTGCAGATGATTCCCAGCTTTCCTGTACCTTTAATTGTATTGAAGGGACTGGCTTCGGATATGTCTGCTGCCTTGCTCAGGTTTTCCAGCAGCTTGACGTGGAGTTGGCGCGAGACAGCCGGTACCGTCACATAGTGGAACGGGTCTTTTGTGAAATCACCTTTGGTTACTGGCGGAGTAATTGGACCCAGGGGCACGAACGCACTGGAATGGTTAATCCTGGTGGTAGTGCGAAAAAGGACCGGTTCGCCGAGTTTTTCAGAAAGTTCGAAAGCATATATGAGCATTTCTTTTGCTTCGGCAACCGATGATGGTTCAAGCATAGGCAGGCCCGAGAGCTTGCTGTAATAGCGATTGTCCTGTTCGTTTTGACTTGAAAACATGGCCGGATCATCGGCTGTCAGGATTACCATCCCGCCTTTTACACCAACGTATGCCAGGGTCATCAGCGGGTCGGCAGCCACGTTTAACCCAACGTGTTTCATCATGCACATGGTCCGCAGCCCCGAGTTGGCTGCTCCGGCAGCAACTTCCAAGGCCACCTTTTCGTTGGTGCTGTACTCAAAATAGAGGTCGCTTTGATGTGACATCTGGAAAAGATTGAGTGATATCTCAGAAGACGGAGTTCCGGGATATGTAGTGGCAAAAGCCACTCCAGCTTCCACGGCTCCCCTTGCGATGGCCTCGTTTCCCAGCAGTAAAAGCTTTTCTCCGGGATTGTCTACAAGTAGTTTGTGCATCGTTCCTTCCTTGGGTCCTGGTGTTTTTACTAATTAGGGAACAAGTATGGGCCGTTGTAAAATCTTGCGCTGGTGAACCTGTTCGAAAATTTCATTGATCTGATCCAGCGGGAAAAGTTTTACAAAGGGTCCCATGTCGATTTTGCCTTCCAGTACAAGGTCCCTGACGGCACCATAATATTTGGGGACACAACCCCAGTTTCCGCGGGCGGTGGCGTGAAAGGCCATCAGGTTGGACAGCCTTACTTCAACCGTGGCCATGGTAAAGCCCACGATTGACAGGTTTGCTCCGAATGTAAGTAAACCAAAGGCTGTTTTCTGGCCCGGAGCGGTCCCGGAGGTCTCAAAGATCTTCCACTGGGTCCGGCGCCGGCCTTTTTCTTTGACCAGGGCCGAGACTGCCTTGCGCAGTTCCTTGAAGGGCATTTCCTTGGAATTGAAGGTTGCATCCACATAAGGTGCGATCATTTCCAATTTGGCCGGGTCTATATCAATGGCGATAACCATGGCACCAAGTGCTTTGGCAATTTGTGCTCCGAAACCGCCGACTCCTCCGACACCAATGAATATTGCTGTATCCTGATCTGTAAGTCCGGCATCCACGATGGCCTGGTAAGGAGTGGTAACTGCGTCAGCGACAACAGACAGCTCAGCCAGGCTGATATCGGCCTTGCCGGCCGGTTTGCCATTTGAGTCCAGGGGCACTTCGCAAAGCTGCCCGGCCGGCACCAGGATGTGGCTGGCAAAGCCCCCCTGGATGTCGTTGCCGGGCATTTTCTGGGCCGCACAAATATTGCCCAGGTCCTGGCGGCAAACATCACAATCGCCACAGGGCATGACCGCAGGTATTATTACAGCCTTGTCTTTCCAGCTTTCAGCCCCCTGTCCGGCTTGTTCTACCATACCGCTTATTTCGTGACCCAGGGTGAGGGGGGGAGCAGTCTTGGTGCGTACTCCGTCATAGAAAAACCCCAGGTCTGTATGACAAACACCGCAACCGGCGACTTTAACAAGCACTTCTCCGGGGCCGGGAGAAGGAAGATCCGCTTCAGCGCGTTGTAAAGGTTTGCCTGGTTCCACCATCTGCCAGGATACCATTTTAGTCATGGCCCATCTCCTTTTACTTGGTTAATGGTTTACTATCCTTTAACAGGCTGATGAAAAATTATGCCGCCCGGCTTTTGCCGCTGGGCTTTCAGCTGCCTGTTAATGGTCGGCAGTTTTCCAATCAACGGTTGGACCATACCGGCCGTCGCTTTTCCTCGAAACTCTTTATTCCCTCAAGGGTGTCGGCAGTCTTCATAAGGCGGTTGAGAAAAAGGTCGCTGACGTTTTCCAGGGCTTTGGAAAATTCGAGACCCAGATTGTTCTTGACCGCCTGCTTGTTGAGCCGGATGATAAGCGGACTGCAGACTTTTATCTCTTTGATCAGTTTTTCAAGGTATTCTTCAAAATTGTCGGCAGGAGCAACATGGTTCAGCAGCCCCCTGAGCCTTCCTTCTTCAGCGCTGTAACGTTTCCCGGTTGTGCAGATTTCAATTGCCTTGGCCGGTCCAACCAGTTGTGGCAGGCGGATGGCAGCGTAGGGCGGGAAAAATCCGAGTTTTATTTCCGGTTGACCGAAGACTGCTTTTTCAGACGCAACGATAATATCGCAGGCAATGGCCAGCTCCATGCCTCCGCCGAGGCAGGCACCGTGGACCGCGGCTATAACCGGCACGTCGATTTTGTCTATCCGCTGGAAGATACCGTTGAATACTGCAATCATATCGTCGACCATTTCCGGTTTGTGGTCGGCAACCTCGACCCCGGCACACCAACTTGGACCTTCTGCGTCCAGCACCAGGCATTTTACTTCATCATCCGAAGCTATCTGGTCGAGCATTTGATTGAGCTCTTGCATCATATCGATGTTGAGCACGTTGTGCTTGGGCCTGGCCAGGGTCAGCCGGGCCACCTGCCCGCTTAGCTCATATTTGAAAAATTTTAGTTCTGTCATGACTGGATTCTCCCTTTTGCCATCAGGCTTTTTCAAAGACATAATTCAACTGGCCGTTTGCAAGACGGTTTGCCTTGGTTGTCATTTCCATCCCTACGGCAAGCTCATTTTCTTCGATTCCGTCAGCAATACGGCCGAAAATCTTGAAGTCCCCGTAATCAACCACAGCGATTGTATATGGAACGTCTTCTTTGAAACCCGCCGGGCCGAAACTCAACCGGCTGAAGGTAATCAGCCGCCCCATACCTTCCACCGGGAACCATTCCATCTCAGATTTCAGGCATTGGCAACAGTCGGCCCGGGGTGGGAAATATTTTTTCTGGCACTCTTTGCAAAAGGTGCCGGTCACTTTGCCTTCTTCCAGGTGGGTCACAAAATCGTTAACCTTTGTGGTAGCTGTGAATCCTACCGTTCCGAACTTCCGGAAGCGGTCATCGATTTTCTTTTTGGCTTTGCCCATTGTTTCCTCCGCGTTCAGGCTTGCAGCAGTTTCAGGTGATCAAACACCAAGAATGGTGACGTTACCGTATAGACCGACACCGCCGATATTGTGCACCAGCCCGATTTGCGGGTTATCGACCTGAATCTGGCCTGCCTCACCCCTGAGCTGGAGTACAATGGTTCGTATCTGTGATCCGCCGGTGGCCCCGATTGGATGCCCTTTGGACAGCAGCCCACCGTCGATGTTGACCGGAATTTCGCCGTCTTGGTAAGTTGCCTTGGCCCTTATAAGTTCTTTGCCCTGACCACGTTCTGCAAATCCCAGGTCTTCATAGGCCATCATTTCAGCTATGGTAAAACAATCATGGACTTCAGCTACATCTATATCCCTGGGACCCACACCAGCCATTTTGTAAGCCTGTTCGGCAGCCCGGCGGGCCACATCCAGACCGTTGAAAACATCCCTTCCGGCCAGGTTGACCGGGGCGCTGGCAGCTCCCAGACCTAAGACCCACACCGGTTTGTCACAAACCGCCTTTGCCTTTTCGGCGCTTGCCACTATGATGCAGGAGCTGCCGTCGGCATTGGCGCAGCAATCACCCACCCGCAGGGGACTTGCCACGGGGTTGGACATCATGTTTTCCGGGTCGGTGAACATTTCGGCAGTGACCGGCTTGCGATAAACGGCCCGGTCGTTCAACTGGCCGTAGGTGGCAGCCTTGACGCGAATGGCCGCCAGGTCTTCCAGGCTCGTGCCGTAAGTTTCCATGTGGTTACGGGCGTACATGGCATAGTAGGCTGGCATCATGGTTCCGAAGGGACTTTCCCATTGAATGTCAGCCCCGCGGCCCATTCTCTCTTGGGACTCGGCCGAAGATATTTCCGACATTTTTTGGAAACCGATTACGGCCACCGTATCGTGTAGACCGGAGGCTACCAGGCTATAGGCCAGTCGCAACCCGGTGCTGCTGGATGAGCACAATGTTTAAACATAAAAGGTCGGCCCGGGATTAAGACCCAAGTACTCGGCGAAAACCCCGGCCGGTGACCTTTGCTTGTCGTATTCCGGTGCCGAGCATACCACCGAAGCATCAATCTGGTCGGCAGTCAGGCCGGCATCAGTCATTGCTTCACTGAATCCTTCAAACGCCAGTTCGCGGATTGAACCAGGATAACTGCGGACAAAAGTACTTTGTCCAACGCCGATTATGGCAACTTTTTTCATTTTTTTCCCTTTTATTCAGTTCATCATATGTGTTGGTATCGCTACTATCCTGTTGTGAAATACATAGGATCCTGTCGACGCCGTCATATGTATTGACCCCCGTCGACCTTTATAACTTCACCGGTAATGTGCCTTGCCTTGTCCGAGGCCAGGAAGACGATGACGTTGGCCAGGTCTTCGGGTTGCCCGATTCTTTTCAGGACCATCTCACCCATGGCCATGTCAATAATCTTGTCGCGTGCTTCTGATTCACGTAACATGGCGGTTTCAATCAGGCCCGGGGCAACGGCATTGACGTTGACGTTGAAGGCTCCCAGCTCTTTGGCCAGGGCTTTGGTGTAGCCGATTATTCCAGCCTTGGAAGCCGAATAATTGGTTTGGCCGAATTTTCCCCGAAGGCCGTTAATCGAAGTTACATTGATAATCCTGCCATAAGCCTGGCTTTTGAAATGGGGTGCCGTGTGCCTTACAAAATTGAAGTATCCCTTCAGGTTTACTTCTATTACCCGGTCCCATTGCTCTTCGGACATTTTCCATGAAACGCCGTCCCAGTTCATTCCCGCATTGTTAACCAGGATGTCTATTCCCCCAAAAGCTTCCAGGGCCTCTGCCACCACCGCCTCGGCTTCCTTGAAAGAAGAGATATCGCACTTTACACAAATAGCCTTACGGCCCATCCGGCGAATTTCATCCCGTACCTTTTCGGCTTCTTTTTCGTGGCTGCGATAGGTCAGACATACGTTGGCTCCCTCACGGGCCAGCTCCAGGGAAGTGGCCGTGCCTATACCCTGTGATCCGCCGGTTACAATAGCATTTTTACCTTCAAGCAGCATTACGCCTCCTTGTTGACTACTCTTGCGGTTTAGCCAGGACGGCCGCCATGAATTCGTTGTCAAAGGTGGCGGATTCGGCCATCTGGCGCCTGAACTCGATGAAATCGATTGTATCCTTTCCGGTGATCTTCTTGGTGTTGAAGGCATTGAATCCCAGGAATGCCTCACCATTCATGTTGGCCGCCAGCCAGTGACGGTTGATTATCTTGGCCTGATCCCAGAAGAATTTCTTTTTCATTCTGACGCCATCTACGCTCTTGATAAGACAGCCGGGGAACAAGTTGGTAAAAGTCCAAAGGATTTTTCCGACTTCCTTGTCCAGCAAGGTAAAGTCTGTTGGTGTGTCTTTAATTATCTGGCGGGCCTGCTTTACGTCCTGGCCGCCTTTGAATTCTCCGTAAACTATTTCGCCGTCAACGACGTAAGAGTCTGTATAAACAAGGGGATTGCGGATCCACTTGTCACCGTCTTTGAGTACAGGTACGCACTTGGAAATAAGGCCAAGACGCTGCATTTTATAGGCGCTCCACATTTCACAGGAGACGCAGTTCCACATGGCGAGCTCCATTGGCAGCATCCAGGGCAGAAAGTCCGTGCTTCCCCCGTCCGGTGCAGAGCCGTGCTTGGGACCAGCCTGGCCGAAGATGGCCAGGTCGCTTGCCAGGGTCAAATCGCAAGCCATGCCGATTTCCTGACCACCGGCAACCCGCATTCCATTTACGCGGCAAATGGTCGGTTTTTTGCAGTTAAGGATGGAATCGACCATGCCATTGAAAAGGTCCATGTAAATTCCATATTCATTGGGGCGCTTGGAATAATATTCAGCGTATTCCTTGGTGTTGCCTCCGGTGCAGAATGCCTTGTCCCCAACGGCGGTAAAAACTGCTGCCACGACTGAATTGTCGGCCGAGGCCCGCTGGAATCCGGCGATTACCCCCTTGACCATTTCAGTGGTGTAACTGTTGTACTGTCTGGGATTGTTTAGTATAATCCAGGCCGAGTAGACGCCTTCAACGGGATTGCCGCTTGGATCGAGGATGGGTTTTTTTTCGAAAATCACCCCGGGAGCTTCAGAAGAAAAATGTTCTTCGTCCCAAAGGTAGTGGTTTTTGCGGCCGGATTCTCGGGGCAGCCAGCTCAGGTCGCTCATTGTATCCTCCTTGAATTTGATAGTTTGTTCAGGCGGGAAAATGCATAAAAAATTATTTACTAAACACAATTCATTTGATAAAAAAGGTCACATATTAGCTATATATTAGCTACACATTGGCCAGTCAAGAAAAAAATAGCTGCCGGTGCAAGCCGTAGACAAGACAAGGAGGAGCAGCCGGTGAGATACCCAAAAGAATGTGTGCTCAAGGATTGCAACGAGGCCGTTCTTCGACCATTGGAAACCGGTGACCGTGAGTTGCTGGCGGAATTTTATGCTCATATACCGGTCGAAGACAGGTGGTGCATGCGTTACGACGCTACCAAACCGGATGTGCTTGAGCGCTGGTTCAAGGCCATGGATGAGGGCTTCGTGGATTCAATAGTTGCGGTTTGCGAAAACCGGATCATCGGCCATGGTAGTCTGCATTTTCGCACCTTTGGTGTTACCCAGCATGTAGGACGCTTTCGAATCGTTGTTTTGCCCGAATTCAGAATGAAACGCCTCGGTACGTGGCTGTTGCTGGACCTGATTCAACTTGCCATGGACAAGGGCCTTGAGAAATTGCGCTGTGACCTTGTGGTTGGAATTGAAGATGCAGCCATAGATGCCGTTTACAAGTTCGATTTTGTAAAAGCCGCTGTTTTAAAAGATTATGTCAAGGATATCACGGGTAAACACCATGACATGGTTATAATGATCAAGCACCTCCACAAGGGATGGAGCGATTTTTGATCTTAAACCTCCTTATCAATTACCACCATACCCAAACTGCTGTTCATTTGGCAAGACCTACTTGTTATTATTGCCTCAACCACTGATGCATTGCGAATTTATGTTCAACAGGCCGTTAAAATAGTTGCCAGTAAAGCTGAAGCAGGGCAGAATGAGGCCAAAAATTTTATACAAGGATCATTTTAAGCTGATTTCAACCCAGTCAAAAGTCAGGTGCCGCATTTTTTAAGGACCTGTGGGATTACGGATTACTACATTGTGAATTTAATCATACCTTGGGGACTATATAATAAGGATGTTTGCTCGACCCGGGTAACTTCTGGAGCCGGTGTTGAACTAGGGGTGGTACGCATATAGATGAGCAACCAAGGGATCAACAATTTCATCTCGGAACCCGAGATTGTGGAAACGGAAAAGGGTCTGGTTTCTGTAGCTGCGTTTTGTACATCCGATATAATTCATTGTTATCGTTTCGATGACCAATTTGGGACCCACGCCCAGTATAAGTCGATCTACACCAAGCGACAGACCCTTGAAAATATAGCTGAAAAACCGGGCACCAACGTTGTACTGGCCCTTAGTCCGCAAAAAACCATCATCGGGTTCGGAGTCCTCGATTATCCTGAACCCCATGAACGCTGGGCTCAACTAGGGCCGGGATTGATGATCGAGCTCAAGGCGATTGAAGTCAGTCGCAGCTGGAGGGCCAACAAGCTGGCCGACAGGATTGTTGCCCACCTGATGAGACATCCTAGAATTGAGCATATGATTGCCTACCTTGTCGGCTATTCATGGACCTGGGACCTTGACGGTACCGGCTTTACAGCCCAGCAATATCGCAAAATGCTGATCGATCTTTTTACTCCCCACGGCTTCAGTGAATTGCAGACCAACGAACCGAATATTTGCCTGAGGCCGGAAAACCTGTTCATGGGGCGGATAGGCTCACAGGTTCCGGAAGAAATTCAACAGCAGTTCAAGTGGCTGCGGTTTGGTATTACGCCGGAATGAAGCCGGCCTTGATTCTATCTTTTGGTATGGAGATTTATGCCGAAACAGCTGGGAGTTATAAATGATTAGGCAGCAACTGATGAAGACTGGAAAGATAATTTTTCTGGTTATGGGGTTAAGTTTGATATCTGCTTGTGCATCAAATCAAAAAGCATCTGAAGATTTATTTCTGGAAAAATTGTTGTTGTCCAATATCCAGGAAACACCTTACACGTTGCATGTAAAGGTAATTTCGACTGAAAAAGATAGACTGATTCGTGCAGACAGCGGTCAGGTAGGCTACATCAAGTTCAGGATACTGGCCAGGTTGATTGAAGCCTTTAAGGGCAATGTTCCTGATACCATAGAATATTTTCATATTATGGAGGCTCCGACCAAAGGCCCTGCCATTGATGAAGAATTTATTGTCAGCCTGGAATTTTCACCTGAAAAGCGGCAATACTATGTCCCCGGCAACGGATATGTTTTGCCTGCAAATGAGAGATTGCTGAACCTTGCCCGCCGGAAGCGCCTGAACTGAAATCAGGCAGGGCAGCCGCTTATATCATCATCTTGATTATTTATAATTTCAATCCATTGTATATTGTTGTCCACTGGTTTTTAGGCCATGCCGGCATAATGTGCTGCCTGTATGCGCCCAAATTTTCCTTGACATCGATTGCCAACATAACTACATAGTAGCTATATTGTAACCAATGCGAATGTCTTCGGTCAGCAGTATTCCCCAGACTGAAGATGCTGGTTGTAAACCGAAATTGAAAACCGGGAGCTTATCCAGGCGCAATATACAACAACAACATGTTCTATAATTTTGCACTTCAGCAGGTTGTTGAAAAATCATTGCGCTGTGGAGATATCATCTTCAAACCAAAAAACAGAATTATGCCGTGAGTTAAGGCGTAAAAACAGGGGTAAAAAATGAGGTATGCAGAGACAGGGTTTAATTTGGAAGTCGATTTGACCCGAGGCAACATCGAAAAAGTAGCGACCGACCCCCGGGAAACAGAATTATATTTGGGTGGGTTGGGTACCAACGCAAAACTGATTTGGGACAGGGTGCCACCGGAAACAGATCCATTCTCTCCCGACAATCTTCTGATTTTCAGCGCTGGTCTGCTGTGCGGCACCCCTGCAACCGGTTGCAACCGGACTATTCTGTCAACGATTTCACCCCAAACCAGGCTGATGGCATTTTCAATGATGGGTGGTTTCTGGGCCCCGGAATTGAAATATGCCGGATACGACAAGGTTGTATTGCGGGGAAAGTCTCCCAAGTTGGTATACTTATGGATAAACAATGACAAGGTTGAATTGAGGGATGCCAGCCACCTTCAGGGCAAAGGGGCCATAGAGACTGCGGAGATTATTCGCCGGGAATTGAATGATCCCAGGATCCAGGTTGCCTCAATCGGACTTGCAGGAGAAAACCGGGTTTACTTTGCTTCCGTAGAACAGGGACGTTCCAGTGCCAGTCGTGGCGGTATTGGAGCCGTAATGGGCGACAAGGGAGTGAAGGCCATAGCTGTCAGGGGTACAAAAGATATCAATGTTGCCCGCCCGGCAGAATACATGGAACTTTGCAATGAAGTCCTGGACTATATCAAGTGGCGCGAGGAACATCCAATTCCAGGGGTTATGCCGATTCTTGCCGGCCTGGGCTCTCCTCAGGAGATGAAAATTCACGATGAAAAATGGCACACTGAGAATTTCTCCTGGGGCAATTCACGTCTGCGAAGGAAAGGTTTCTGGACCGAAGAAATTGAAAAAGAATGGACCGAAACCATGGAAAACGCCCGTCGCAGGCTGATAAGTTGTTACAACTGCCCGATGAAATGCGGCGCAACCATTTCCATGCCCGGCCTTCCAACTTACATGATGAAATGCTTTACCAAGCTCACCTATACCATGGCTGCCATGTCGGATCTCGATTTTGGCCTGCGCATAGCCCAGAAAGCCACGGAATACGGTGTGGATGGTTTCTCAACTCCTCAAGTCATGGCCTTTGCCCTTGAACTTTACGAAGACGGCATTCTGACGGATGAAGACATGCCGGGCTTGCCATCAGGAAACGAGGAGCGTTTTTACTGGCTCCTGGATAAAATTGTACGCCGTGAAGGAATCGGGGACATCCTTGCAGACGGTACTTACTGGGCTGCCAAAAAGATTGGCAAAGGCGCAGAAAAGTACGCCCATAATACAATCAAGAAGCACGAGCAGTTGCCGCTCAAGCTGTCCATGTTGAATCCAATCTATTTTCTCATGTACTGCACCGGAGAAAAAATCAATATTACTCAGATAGAAGGTCAGTTTCCCCAAGCCCCCTTCCCAAAAAGAGAGCAAAGGGAAGAGTTTGTCAAGGACTGGATCCAGGTCCCTGATGAGAAGTTCAAACAGTACTTTCTGGACTGGGAACTGCGCGGAGAAAATTCGATTCCGTTTTATCCGACAGTAGAGATGACCTGTGATATTGTGGATTGGCAGGAAATGATGCATTACATCGACGATGCCCTTGGAATGTGTGCCGGGCTGTCGTCATTTCCTTTGAAACCACCATATCATATCCACAACTATCCGAAATTCATTTCAGCCGGAGCCGGGATTGAAATGGATGAAGAAGGTTTGAAGCAGGCCGCCCGAAGATACAGGACTCTTGTAAGGGCCGTCAATATCCGCAGAGGCATGCGCAGAAAAGACGAAAAGCCGCCTGAAAATCACTGGAAGAAAAGATTTCCCGAGTTGGAAAAACAGCTTTTGGATACTTATTACCAGTACAAGGGATGGAATCAGGATGGTATTCCCACAAGGGAAACCTTGGAGAACCTGGGTTTGAATTACGTCAGTGAAGATTTTCTGAAAAGAGGAATCCTGACCGAAGACGATGGTGAGGCTTTGGCCGGACAAGAGCAGGAATAAAGCGCAGGGGGTGACTACCGTGGACGGTGAGAAGAAAAAGAAAGTAATAAAGACCATTAGGATTGATGTCGACAAGTGCAACGGTTGCCGGGCCTGTGAGGTTATCTGCTCCGCCTTTCACGCCGAACCGAAATACAGCAGTAATAATCCGGCCAGGGCACGTATAAGGGTGATCCGCGAGCCACTCAAGGATATTTATGTTCCTGTTTATGCCGGCGAATACACCGTGGCTGAATGTGCAGGAAGGGACAAGTACATAATTGATGGGAAGGAATACGACGAATGCTCCTTTTGCCGTGCGTCCTGTCCTTCCCGGGTTGATTTCAAAGAGCCGGATTCCGGACTGCCCCTCAAGTGCGATATGTGTGAAGGGGAAGACGAGCCGCTGTGTGTGAAATGGTGTCTTGCTGATGCTCTTATCTACGAAGTAAGAGAAGAAGAGATAGAGGAGGAAGAAGAGGCACCGGAGGAACTCGAAGTCGGGCTTGAATCACTTGCAAGTAAATACGGCCTGCAGAAGTTGTTGGACACCGTTGCCCGAATGTCAAAGGAGGACTGACAATCGTTCCTGGATTGCGCTTGGTGGGTATCGGAGATTCTTGGCGGAAACTTTAATAAGGATCGACAAGGAAAGTGGAAACAATAGCCCCCTTCAAAGAGGTAGTTGATGAGATAAAAGAGGCCGGCGGAGATATATTCAAACTTTGTTTTCAATGTGGACTGTGTGACGTGGTTTGCCCATGGAACAGGGTAAGACAGTTCAGTATGCGCAAACTAATACGCGAAGCCGCTTTCGGCCTTACTGAGATTGACGGCGAAGATTTATGGCGCTGTACAACATGCGGAACGTGCCCGCAGCAGTGCCCTAGAGGTGTCAAGCAGATAGATGTTGCCATGTCACTGCGCAGGGTAGCCTCTGAATACGAAGTTTTCCCTGCATCTGTACGTTCTGCCAGGACAGCCAGGGCGAGTATAATTTCAGAAGGAAATCCCCTGCAGGGTGAACGTGACAAACGTGCCGAATGGGCTAAAGATCTGCCGGTAAAGCCGTTTGAAGAAGGCATGGAGATTTTGTACTTTGTAGGCTGTTACCTGAGCTACGACCCGAGGATGAAGAAAGTGGCGATTGCAACTGCAAATATCCTGAATGCGGCCGGGGTTAATTTCGGAATCCTGGGGGCAAAGGAAAATTGCTGTGGCGAAAGTATCCGCAAGACAGGCAGTGAAGAAGTTTTCAAAAACCTTGCCAGGGAAAATATAAAGGCTTTTATTGACAACGGGGTGAAAAGAATACTTGTTTCATCTCCCCATTGCTACCACACTTTCAAAAACGAGTATCCCGAATTCATGGTCAGCTTTGATGTGATTCATATCAGCCAGTTTTTGCTTGAGCTGATTTCAGCCGGAAGACTTGAAATCAAAGGTAAATATGAGCGTACAGTTACCTATCACGATCCATGTTACCTTGGACGACACAACGACGTTTTCGATCAGCCCCGAGAAATTCTGAACAGGATTCCCGGGCTTGAGCTTGTAGAAATGCGCGATACGCGCAGGGCCAGTCTATGCTGTGGCGGCGGTGGCGGCAGAATATGGATGGATACTCCGATCGGCGAAAGATTTTCAGATCTTAGGCTGCAACAGGCTAAAGATGTTTCGGCCCAGGTACTGGCCACTGCATGCCCTTATTGTATTACTAATTTTGAGGAAAGTCGCCTCAACCTGGAGTACGATGACATCCTGGAAATAAAGGATCTAACTGAAATTGTCCAGGAAGTAATATGAATAAAAGCAAATTCGTCTAACCACACAAGCACGCCCCTAAAGCAAAAGGGCGAAAGAATCTTACGAGGTGATAGAAAGTGGGAAACGAACAATTGTCAGCAGAAACCAAAGAACTACTCATCAGGGACCTGGACGGAAAACAATTTGGTGACGTACTGGTTGTCGGAGGAGGGGTCAGCGGTATACAGGCCTCCCTGGATCTTGCGACAGCCGGTTTCAAGGTTTATCTGGTGGAGAAAGGGCCGAGTATCGGTGGCCACATGGCCCAGCTCGACAAGACCTTTCCCACCAATGACTGTTCCATGTGAATTCTTTCACCTAAACTGGTCGAGGTCGGCCGGCATCCAAATATAGAGGTTCTGACATACACTGAAGTTGAAGGTGTAGAGGGCCAAGCAGGTGATTTTCAGGTAACCCTGAAAAAAAAGCCCAGATACATTATTGAGGAAAAATGTACCGGCTGTACCACTTGCATGGAGTATTGCCCTGTAGAGTATCCAGATCAATTCAACCAGGAGATATCACAAAACAAGGCGATCCATATTTATTTTTCCCAGGCGATTCCCCTTGTTGCCTATATAGATGAAAGCTGCCTTTTCCTGAAAGAGAAAAAGTGCGACATTTGCCGGGGAGTTTGCCAGACCGACGCCATAGACTTCAACCAGACTGCTGAGAAGATGGATATCAAGGTTGGAGCGATAATTCTATCGGTAGGTCTGGAACCGTTTGACCCCCGGGTCAGGGACGAATACGGCTACGGCAAATACCAGAACGTGGTCACAAGTATGGACTACGAGCGACTCCTGTCTTCAACCGGGCCATATGAAGGCCAGGTACTGCGTTTGTCGGATCATAAACACCCCAAAAAAATCGCCTGGCTCCAGTGCATCGGTTCCCGGCGGGTGACTGCCGGTGATAACAGCTATTGTTCAGCGGTTTGTTGTACTTATACCCAAAAACAGGTGATTCTGACCAAGGATCATGATCCTGGGGCTGAATGCACCATATTTCATAACGATATCCGTTCCTATGGTAAGGATTTCGAAAGGTACTTCCAAAGGGCTGACCAGCTTTCCGATATTCGTTTTATAAGAAGTTATGCTTCCATAGTCGGGGAGGACCCGCAAACCAAGAACGTTGTCATCAGGTATTCTACTTTTGACGATGGTGTCAAAGAAGAAGAATTTGACATGGTGGTCTTGTCCGTTGGTTTGAATCCACCAAAAGACAACCAGAAACTGGCCGAACAATTTGGTATCAAGCTCAACGAGCACGGATTTTGTGAGATCAACCCTGCTAATCCCATTGAGACCAGCAGGGCAGGGGTTTTCGTGAGTGGAACTTTTCAGGGGCCTACCGATATTCCCGAGTCTGTTTTTTCGGCAAGTGGAGCCGGGTCCCAATGCGGACAACTTTTAAATTACCGTCGTGGGAAGCTGACCACTGAAAGGTTGTATCCGCCCGAAGAGGATGTTTCCGGTCAGCAACCGCGGATAGGCGTTTTTGTCTGTCACTGCGGGGCTAATATCGGCAGCGTAGTCAACGTGCCTTCGACCGTAGATTACGCCCTTTCCCTGCCCAACGTGGTTTACGCCACGGATCAGTTGTTTTCATGTGCCACCAACTCGGCCATGGAGATTACGGAGCTTACCAAGGAAAA
>JALVQM010000006.1 GCA_027025615.1 Desulfobacteraceae bacterium
ACATTACCTACTACAATGCGATCCGTCTGCATTCCACCCTGGGATACAGAAGCCCCATGGATTATGAAAAAGAACAGTTACTGAAAGTGGCTTAAAACTTTGTGTCCGTTTTTACTTGACCATTACAAAGTGGGTCAGTTTTTGGTTAGCACAACCAATCCTTCAACATGCCTGCCGCAAAGAAATCTGATGCTAATTTCTGCATGAACATTACGGCCGGCCCTCCAACCTTGAAAACAGGAAGGTTCCCGTTTTCTGAAAGAAACATTTCATGGGGAACACGTGACGAATGATTCGAAACAATGAACAGCCAGAATAAACCACCAAAAATTGCTCGATAGGCTGTGTGACCGTCTATCTTTGTGGGAAGCCTTTCAGGGGGATACACAAATTGCTGCATTAGCTCTTGACTCAACGCTGGCAGCATCAGAATTGAGCCGTATTCATAAACTTCTCCGGGTAGTTCCTCGTACAGCATTTTTCGAATTTTCTCTGCATGAGGACCCAGGTCGACCCTGTGTACCTCAGGTCTGCTTGCAATTGATGCTCGCCAAATCAAGGACATTTGGAATAGTTTAAAAGAAGCGTAATTCAGACCTGAAAATACAAACGCTCGCTTATCCTCAATAACTTTTAGTGGTAATTCTAAAAAGACATTCCTAGCGTATCCTTCCCACCTGCTAAACCGCTGTTCACATTCATGGCATAAAAGCCTTTCATAGATTCCTTTTGGCCGGAGGCCTCTTCTTTTGTTTGCATCAGTGGAAAGAACAAAGAATCGATGATTTTCATCGTAAAGCGGACTGTAAAGCCATTCTGGAAATATATGAGATTCCATGAGTGGCTTATTCTCATTGCATAATCTGCACGGCATGTCTTCTGTCGATCCATTTATCTATGGCTGTCTGAATATGTACATAAACTGCATGTTAGGATTCGCCGACCTGACGTCTTTAACACCTGTTTCAATAACGCGATCATCCTTAAATATTATGAAAAAGTCGCATTTATCCCACATGGATTGGTTCCAGTTGCAATACCTGTTTATATACTGATACAGCGTATATGTGTGGCCATCGCGTTCAACAGAAGAAAACCCATCGCGCTTGCCCATGATTTGTTCTACTTGGGCAGATGACATTCCGGGATCGACTTGACGTAATAGCTGTGTCCCAGAGGCGCATGCCGATAGTAATGCAGCAAGAATTATTATCGTTGCCGTTCGTAAAATCATATTTCCTCCTTCTTTCAAGCTATTAACCCGGCAATTAAATAGGGCTTCATGCAGCATACGCAATTTTAGGATGATGAAAGTACTTTTTGACTCGATCGGGCTTTTTTTGAAGCATGCGCAGGTGCGAGATTGCCTTTTTGCTCAGTTGTTTTTTGCTGCGCGCCGGAACCCCCGAGTGAACCCCGGCTTTCAGATCACAGTTTAGATACTCATCGGGATTTAATTCCGGCGAGTAGGATGGCAAAAAAAATAATTCGATTTGATCCTCATGGGCTTCGAGCCATTCTTTTACAGGCTTGCTGTGATGAACACGAAGATTATCCAGTATAAGAAAAATTTTCTGCTCCACATCCTTGGTCAGGCGCTTCAAGAACTTAATCAGCGTCTGCGAGTTCATCGTGTTGCGATACAGCATAAAGCGTACCTTGCCCTGGTTGGTGATCGAAGAGATCAGATTGATACGCTCGCGTTTAGCCGGCAGCCTGATCGCAGGTGTCTGCCCTCGCAGCGCGTAACTGCGGCCATGCTGACTGTCGTTTCAAAGCCCGGTCTCATCGCCCCAGTGGATTTCAGCCCTTTCGGCCTTAGCTCTTTTGACAATGGCAGGGTATTGTTCATCAAGCCATTTTTTTACCGCCTTAGGATTTTGTTATTAGGCCCGGCGCAAGGGCTTTTGCGGTGTATAGCCCCAGCGCTTGAGATATTCGCCTACGGTGCGAATCGGCATATTTATGCCATACATATCCCTGATCAACTGTTGCACGGCAATGCGCGTCCACAGCGCGAAGGGCAGTTTGAGCTGATTGGGATCTTTGTCAACTATGGCTTTTTGAATATCTTTTTCCTGCTTTGGACTCAGCGTGCGGCAGGCACCTATGGGGCGGCCTCGTTTTTTGGCCTTGATAGCCTTGATGCCGTCTTTCTTGTAAGCGAGCCACCATTTGCTGACTGTACCGGGATAGACACCGACAATTTCGGCAATCTGTACTTGCGTCATGCCCTTTTTGCAAAGTCGGATGGCCTGCTTTCTTAACTCTTGTTGTACTTCAGGTTTCAGTTTGCGTGCATCTGTAGTTTCCATGAGTTGACTATAGCATAAATAATTTCTTCTGCCCATATTTATTTGCCGGATTACAACCCATCTCAAAAAAACCGAAGTAGTATAATTATGCAACCAAGCTGTAACATAGCGAGGAAATTTTTAGCATGGTATTCGTAACGGACAACCAAACGCCTATAATTTTGAAGCCATGCAAACAGGCGTTCCACCTTCCATCTTCGCTTATATCGACGAAGTTTTCTGCCGTCCTGAGTTTTGGGCT
>JALVQM010000007.1 GCA_027025615.1 Desulfobacteraceae bacterium
TTTTTCAATTCCTTGCAAACCGCGTAACCATCTTTTTCCGGCATCATTACGTCCAGTACAATGGCATCCGGCGGATTGGTCTTGACCTTTTCCAGCCCTTCAATGCCATCGTAGGCCAGTTCAACCTCAAAGCCCTCCTTTTCAAGGTTTGCCTGCACGATGGAGCAAAAATCGGGCTCATCGTCCACTACCAGTATTCTTTTTTTCTCAGCCATGGTTCTCTCCTTTGCATTCCGACTTTGAAAACTATCAACCTTCAACCTGCCGGCGACAACATCAGTCTACCTGCGGCCGTGGCAGGACTCCAGCCCTTTCGGCAATCTCGGGCACCTTGTGTTCCCATTCGATAGCCATAAGATGAACACCAGCCACCCCTTCCATCTCCTTGAACTCCTGGATCTGTTCAATGGCAAATTTTATCCCTTCTTCAGCCATCTTGCCTTTACCGGCACCTTCCAGGCGCTTGATCAGCTCCTCTGGCACATCCATGCCCGGCACGTTCTTGGCCATGTATTTGGCCATGCGGGCACTTTTCATAGGGGTTACTCCGGCCAGGATATAGGTCTTTTCTGTAATGCCCATATCGACTGCCCGTTTCATGAATTCGCGGAATCGTTTCATGTTGTAAATACACTGGGTTTGAATAAAATCAGCACCTGCGTCAACTTTGTTGGCCAGTCGATAGATACGGTATTCAACCGGGTCGGCAAAAGGGTTGGCGGCAGCTCCGATGAAAATTCTAGGTGCAACATCTATCGGTTCATCATTCAGGAACTTGCCCTCATCCCGCATTTTCTTCACCATCGCTATGAGCTGCATGGAATCAATGTCATAGACGTTCTTGGCCTGGGGATGGTTGCCGAAATGCTGATGGTCACCTGAAAGACAAAGCATATTACGAATACCGAGGGCATAGGCCCCGAGAACATCTGCCATCATGGCCAGGCGATTACGGTCGCGACATACCATCTGGAAATTAGGCTCCAAGCCGGCCTGGACCATCAACGCACTGGCTGCCTTGCTCGACATGCGCACCACTGCCGTCTGGTTGTCGGTAACATTGATGGCATCGACCTTGCCCCGGAGATGTTCGAATTTCTCTTTCAGATGGTCCACATTAGCGCCCTTGGGCGGTCCACATTCCCCTGTAAAAGCGAAGTGACCGGCTTTGAGCACCTTCTCCAGATTGCTTCCGGATTTGTATCCATTTTCACTCATTTGACCAATTCCTCCCTTATGCTTCTACGGGGTCCACCGTCACGGGCTGTCCGCCAATCTTTTGTTGCCCTCAGTACACGCAGATCTTCCAGCCTGTCCTGCTCCATTTTCTTGCGCACGATCTTGTCCCAGATACATTCAATATCTTTAGATACCTCGCACTTGCCATCTGCGCTGCCACCGCACGGGCCGTGCAATAAGCTCTTTGAACAACGCGCAATGGGACACAGTCCATCGTAAAAATGAATCACGCAGGTTCCACAGCCGGCACAACGTTCTTCCCATATACCGTGTTGAACCGCCCCTCCCATGAATTTTGTGTTTACCGCCGGGAAAAACCGCTGGTCAGGGTATGCTTCGGAAAGAAACTGGGGCCCTACCCCACAAGCCATGGACAACACCGCATCGTATTGGTCATAGGTGTCGCGAAGCTGTTCCACGTACTCCGGATCGCATTGGCGTTCCAAAACTTTTTCTTCGATCTCCAGAGGACGGCCGTCCTTTTTACGAGCAATCCGCAAAATGGAAGCCAGCACCTGGACTTCTTTCAACCCGCCCACGTTGCAAACGGTCACGCACCCTTTGCAGCCTACCAACAGGATTTTTTCGTAGGGCTTGACCATCTCCTGGATCTCTTCCAGAGGTTTACGATCGGCAATAATCATTTGGCACCTCTACTGTTTTTCGGCTGTCTGTAATCCGGTCGTTCATTTTCTCCCTATGTTCAACCAGAGTGCAGACATCCATCGTTAGCAGAAAAAATTGAATTAACATTTACCAGACACGGGGCTTGGCCCCAGTTGCCTGATCTTCTCCGTCATCTCGTTTGCTATTTCAGCAAAACGCGGGCCCATAGCCGATGACAGATTAAACATCTGCACCCTGTCCGGCTCGATGCCCAATTCTTCCAAAGTTCTTCTCACGTAATCTACCTTGCGCCGAGTTTTCAGATTTCCTTCCAGGAAATGACATTCTCCCTCCAGTCACCCGGCCACGTAAACTGCATCGGCACCGTCCTGGATAACCCGCAACAGATGGATGATATCAACCCTTCCACTACAGGGCACCTGGACTACTTTGACGTTGGGAGGATAGTTGAGCCGCATTGAACCGGCCAGGTCTCCGGCAGCATAAGCACAGTACTTGCAGCAAAATGCCAGGATTTGAGGTTCAAAAGTATCATTCATGAATTGACCTTCCTTTCTTGCCAACACCTTGGTTGCCAGGGGATCTGTTCTTTACAGTTTTTCAGCCGCACTCGGTAAAAAGCGCCGCTGTCTTGGCTATCAACTGTTCATCGGTGAAATGCTTCAAAGTTATGGCTTTGCCGGGACACTCGGAAACACAGCAACCACAGCCGTGGCACCCGGCAGGCTCGATCACTGCATAACCGTCTTCGCCGATATAAGGTGTATCGTAGGGACAGGTGCGCACACAGGTCAGGCAAACAGCACAGCGGTCCGGATTTACCTCGGCAACGATACCGCCTACCCAGATGGCGTCCTTGGACAAAATCGTAGTGGCCCTTGATACGGCGGCCTGAGCCTGGGCGATTGATTCATCCAACGACTTGGGGTAATGGGCCAGGCCGGCCATGAAAACCCCTTCGGAAGCAAAATCCACCGGTCTCAACTTGGCATGGGCTTCCACCAGGAAACCTTCCGAGTTGACCGGAACCTTGAACAGCTCGAACAAATCCTTATTCTCGCTGGGCACGATTGCCGTGGCCAGGACAAGAATGTCCACTTGCAACTCTACCGGCCGGCCCAGGATATGGTCTTTGACAAGTATCCCCAGCCGCCCTTGATCCTGGGCCACCTTGGGGGGATCCTGCTGGTCAAAGCGGATAAAAATGATCCCTTTTTCGCGTGCCTTGCGGTACAGTTCCTCCCGGAAACCATAGGTCCGTATATCACGGTACAAAATAAAGATATTCATGTCCGGCTTCTGTTCCTTCAAGGCCAGCGCCGACTTGATACTATGGGTACAGCATACCCGGCTGCATGAAGGCCTCTGCTCGTTCCGCGATCCAACGCACTGAATGAAAACCATCGTCTCGGCGGCAGCCAGGCGCGGATCTTCATCGTTCATGGCCTGATCCAGGTCCCTGTGGGTCAACACATCCGGATGCTGGCCATAGAGATATTCATCGGGTCGATATTCCTGTCCACCGGTTGCCAGGATGGTTGCTCCGTGTTCGATTACGGTTGTAGTGACAGTCATACCTGCAGTGGCCAGCGTGGTTGTGAAGTTCCCGAGAATGCCGGCTGTCTCAATGGGTTCAGTCCGCAAAAACAGCCTGATCCCGGGGTGCTGCCTGACCCTTTCGACAAGTCCGGCCACATAGGGTGCAATCTGCTGTCCTTGCCAGGTCTGGCGCAGCCAAAGGGCATTGCCTCCCAGTTGATCAGAACGCTCAACCAGGTAGGCCTGAAAACCCTGATCTGCAATGCCCAGGGCGGCTTCCATGCCGGCAACTCCCCCACCAACCACCAGGGCAGCCCGCTTTACTTCCATGGAAACCTGGTGCAAGGGTTCGATATAAGCAGCTTTGGCAACAGCCATCCGTACCAGGTCCTTGGCCTTCTCGGTTGCCTTTTCCGGATCGTTCATGTGTACCCAGGTGTTTTGATCGCGTATATTGGCCATTTCGAAAAGGTATTTATTGAGACCCGCCTCCCTTATTGTTTCCTGGAAAAGTGGTTCATGGGTCCGGGGAGAACAGGAAGCAACTACAACCCGGTTGATTTCTTTTTCCTGGATGACTTCTTTCATCTTGTCCTGAGTATCCTGGGAACAGGTGAAAAGATTGTCTTCCACGTGCACAACATGGGGCAGTCCCTTGGCGTATTCCCTTACGGCAGGAACATCGGCGATTCCCCCGATGTTGATCCCGCAGTTACATACAAACACACCAATGCGCGGTTCCTGACCTGAGACATCAAGCTCCGGTGGCAATGACTTGGTCCTTATCATACTGCCACGGGCCTGGGCCAAATTGCTTGTAGCCTGGGCTGCGGCTGCCGAAGCCTCCATTACCGATTGAGGGATATCCTTCGGCCCCTGGAAAGCGCCGCAGACGTATACTCCGGGACGGTTGGTGGAAACCGGGGCAAGATCGCTGGTCGCGGCGAAAAGATGTTGATTCAAGTCCACTTCCATTTTCTTTGCCAGATCCACCGCCTGATCGTTGGGAGCAAGGCCCACCGACAGGACAACCATGTCGAATATCTCTTCTTCCATATTACCGTCTTCATGTACATAACGCAGCCGCAGGCGGTCATCTTCAACCGGGTCTATGGTATGGACCCTGGCGCGCACAAAACGCACACCTCGCTCATCCTGGGCCCGCAAGTAATAGCGGTCGAAGTCTTTCCCATGGGTCCGCATGTCCATATAAAAAACAGCAGTATCCAGGTCTTTTTCACTGTGCTCTTTGGCAATAACAGTCTGTTTGGCGGCATACATGCAGCAGACCGACGAACAGTAACTGTGACCGCACTGGTTAATATCGCGGGAGCCGACACACTGCAGCCAGGCAATCTTTTCAGGCTCCTTGTGGTCGGAAGGTCTTACAAGATGGCCCTGAAATGGCCCGGAAGCAGACAAGATGCGCTCAAACTCCAGGCTTGTGACAACATTGGGATGTTCAGCGTAACCGTAGAATATATGTTTGCTTGGATCGTAAGCCTTGAATCCGGGTGCAAGAATTATGGAGCCTACATTAACCGTGGTTTTCCTGGGCTCCATTTCATGATTGACAGCCTGTGCCAGGCAGGCCTGGACACACTGGTAGCACTCTGAACAGACACCGCACTTTAGACATCGCTGGGCTTCCGTTCGGGCTTCGTTTTCATCGTAGCCATATGATATTTCGAGGAAATTGCACTCACGTGCCTCAGGATCCAAACATCTGACCGGAACCCTCTCCGCCTTGGCTTGCCCCTCGATATCGGGACGCACGTAAGTCCATTGTTTTTGGCGACCTTCGTAAAGGTCCAGCCCGTTGATAAAACGATGAATACTTTCAGCGGCCTCTTTACCGCAGGCCACGGCCTCGACTACCGATTTGGGACCATAAACCACATCACCACCGGCAAATACCCATTCCAGTGGTGTCTGCAAAGTGACCGGGTCGGCTTTCAGGCCGCCGGGGGGAGTAGTTTCCAGGCCCTGTTCCTGTATATGTTCCAGGTTTGCACTCTGGCCGATGGCAATGATCACGGTATCGGCAAAAAACGGTTGACAGGCATTGTCGTCGTACCGGGGGTTGAAACGGCCGTTTTCATCAAAAACGGTTGTACATGTTTTGAACTCGATACCCGACACCCGGCTCGACTTGTCGATGAAAAATTGCTTAGGCCCGAAACTGTTGACAATTTTTACGTCTTCCTGGATGGCTTCTTCAATCTCATGCTCCCAGGCCGGCATTTCATCGCGTTTTTCAAGGCAAACCATGGTAACGTTTTTTGCGCCTTTACGCTTGGCTGTAAGGGCAACATCAATCGCTACGTTACCACCGCCGATGACCAGGACATCTTCGCCAATGTCCACCGGATTGCCCAGGGCAACATCTCTCAGGAAAGCCACTCCTTCCAATACCCCTTCTGCATCTTCGTTGGGAACCCCCAGGCGACGGCTGTTGTGAAGTCCGATGGCCACGAAGACAGCTGAAAACCCATCGGCCTTCAGGCTGTCCAGGGTAACGTCCTTGCCGAAAACAACCCCGGTCTTTATTTCCACCCCCATGGCCTTGATCAGGTCTATTTCTCTTTGGAGCATATCCCTTGGCAGCCGGTACTCTGGTATCCCAACGGCCATCATCCCGCCGGCAACCGGCAGTTTTTCAAATATGGTTACCTGGTATCCGTCTTTTGCCAGAAAGTAGGCTGCTCCCAGCCCGGCGGGACCGGAACCCACAATGGCCACTTTCTCCGTTCGTTTTTCAGCGGTCTCCGGCACCCTAAATTGGCCCTGGCCCGTTTCCCAGTCGGCCAAAAAGCGGTGCAGCTCCCGAATGGCCAAAGGCTGATCCACATCCTTGCGGGTACACTCTCCCTCACATGGATGATGGCAAACGCGACCACATACCCCGGGCAAAGGGTGATCCTGCCGGAACAGATCGAGGGCTTCACCGTAACGGCCGTCGTTGATCAAGGCTATGTAACCCTGGATACTCACATGTGCCGGGCAGGTGGCCTTACAAGGTGCCCTACCGGCTTTATCAATGGCGAAAGCACTGGGCATGCCCTGGGGATAAAGCTTGAAAGCTGCCTTGCGTTTCCCCAGGCCTTCATCAAAAAGGTTGGGAAGTTCTATGGGGCAGGCCTTGGCACACTCGCCGCAGGAAGTACATTTATCAAGCTCCACGAACCTGGGATGTTCCAGCAAGGTAACCTTGAAATCTCCCAGTTCACCTTCCACCTTTTCGACCTCGGCCATGGTGTATAAATCTATGTTTAGATGACGGCCGGCTTCCACCAGTTTTGGAGAAATAACACACATTGAACAATCGTTGGTGGGAAAGGTTTTATCCAGCTGGGCCATGACCCCGCCGATGGCTGACTTGCTTTCAACCATTTTCACCAGGAAACCTGAATCGGCAAGATCGAGGGCCGCCTGGATCCCGGCAATTCCTCCACCAACTACCATAACGGAACCGACAACATCTTTTGAACTACGGGTGTCGCTCTTGTTTTCCATGGTTTAATCCCCTGTCAGCAGCGCTGACGTTGCTACCGGTTAATCATGCAGGCGTTCCAAAGAGGCCGGTATCTTTGCCAGGCATCACCCCGATGCAACAGCTAAGGACAAAAAGCCCGTTAAGGCACCTGCGGCCTCCAAGCCCCGCCTTGTTCCTCTTGGCAAAGCCTTCGATTTTGATATAGCCATATTCTTCGACTGCCATTGCCCCACGCCCTGGAAGAACTTTTCATCAGACCAGGATTTCAGGAAGCTTCTGCTCCCAGCCCATGGGCGTAATCATGGCTCCTTTGAAGCCTGCTTCCCGGATGGCCGCAAGCATTTCACGTGCTATCCTGATTGCTTCCTTGTTCTTGTCAGCAGACTTTTGCAGACGCCTGATAAGTTCATCCTGCAGGTAGAAATGAGGCATGTTACGCTGAATGTAGCGGGCCATCCCGACAGATTTGAGCAGCATCACGGTTGGGATCAGGTTTATCCGCCTGACATCCACCCGGGCAGACAGTTTTTCCAGGGCTGCAAGATCGAAAACAGGGGTGGTAATAAAAAACCCTGCCCCGGCTTTCCTGTATTGCTCAAGCCGCTCCATTTCCCGGTCCAGCTCCGCATCCGCCAGGCCGGGATTGACCTCGGCACCAAAAAAGAAGGCCGGCGCGCCGAGAAGCTCGGTACCGGCCATATCCTTGCCTTCTGAAAGCCCTTCTATTGCCCTGGCAAGTTCCAAACCGTCGATGTCGTCAACGGCCTTGGCCTGGTGGTGGTCACCTAAGGCAAGGTCCTGGCCCTCTACGATCATGATGTTGGATATGCCTCCGGCATAAGCGGCCAGCAAATCTCCCTGCAAGGCCAGCCGATTACGGTCCCGGCAGCAAATCTG
>JALVQM010000008.1:0-11655 GCA_027025615.1 Desulfobacteraceae bacterium
GGTGCGAAACGATTGTATCAACAAAGCGCGCCTTTGCATGTTCTGCCGAATGCGATCATCTTTTGTAGCTAGTAAGCTCGTCTGTCCCCATTTTTTTTGTTCAAATTCATTCATTTTCTTTTGCCCTTTTAACTTTGCATTATTTACATATTTTCCAAAAAATCAGCGAACCGATCTACGGCTGAGCGAAATTTCTCCGTTGGTGCTGCTAGTGACATGCGCACCCAAAAGTTTTTTCGTTGCCTTGGGGATACCCGAAAGCATGATTCCGTAAGGATAGCTACAGCAGTTTCATCAAAAAGTTGTTCACAGACAGCATCTTCATCTTTTCCAGAGAAAGGTTCAAACTCAATAAGGAAGTTAAATCCACCTTGTAGGTCCGTAGCACGTGATATGAACTTTCCCAGACGTTCAAAGACATAAGCGTGGTTTTCACGAATCGCTCGCCCTACCTCCGCCTGAAAATGGCAATACCGCCCATAGGTACATTCAAATCCTCTACTGGAGAGACACTTGCCCATTTCATTCAAAACATCAGACGGTGCGACAGCAGTGGTCACTTCAAACATATGCCAGGCGAAAGATAGAAGAGGTTCACGACCGCAAGATATCAACCAGCCCAATCGTTCCCCCACATGGACGCATCGCGCCAGCAACGAGAAAAAAGGGGGAAGCACTGGCACCGTTGGCGGATTCATTGTCGCTATCAACTGGTATTGGGCTGCGTGGGAAGCAATCCGTTCGGGACCAAGCAGATAGCCTAGGCGAAAGCCTGGTACACCATCTGATTTAGAAAAGGAATTTACTACGGCAATTTGATCTTGGCTGCCTGTTTGAACAATCACCTCTCCAATATTGACCCAGCTGTCTTGGGCAATGAGCATCTGTCCGACTTGATCGAAGAGTACAAGAGAACCTATGTTAGTCGCTTCGTATAATATATGTGCGATCTCATCTGCGTTATATTGCTCGCCTGACGGGTTGTTCGGTGTGACGACCACGACAATAGCGGGACGGGTCGCCCTCATAAAAGAAGTAACTTGCTCAGCGGTTGGAAGAGTTCGAAGGCTTTTTACGTCGTCATTCAGGAGTTCATAAATCTTGAATGCATAGTGACGTGCGAGCCTCTCAAAGAGAGCGTAATTAAGCCCAACAAACAGAACACTTTTATGTCTGCAGCTATGGGCAACATAGTCAAATATGGCCGTGACAGCCTGAGTTGCTCCAAGAGTAATACACACATGGCTACCTAACGGCTTTTCTGTTGGAAACAGTCCCTTTGAAGCAGCATAGTTTTCCCACATACTAACAGCACGCTGCAATGTTGGGAATCCTTCCTGGGAAGTATACCAACCGTAGGCCATGTCGGAAGCAATCTCCAGCTGTAGGAGGTCTTTCCAAACTGAAGACATTGGGAATAGGTTTGCTCCTCCAGAAAGCATAAAGTAATCAAAGCGAGCTGGTGTCCTTAGTACTCGTGAATGACGGCGGAATTGGCGGAACATAAATTCATCAGGACGCCCCAGTTTAGCTTCGTCAAGATTATCAGTTGACTTCAGGTCTACAACGAGTTGGTTTTTCTGAATTACCGATGATCTTTCTTGGACTTGATCAAGTCTTCTTGGTCCTTTTACTCTATTTATAAGGATGGCAGCAATTTGATCACCCAGCCTGGACAGTTGTTTGTCATCATGGCCCAATTGCGCCAACGCCACTGTTCCAAACCGCAATCCATGTGGTTCATTAGAACAATCACCGGGTAGTACGACCGGATCGCAGAAAATACCATGCGATGCAAGTAGTTCGGTTGCTTCAGTTGCTCCTATTTTTATTGGAGCGAGGTCGACAACAACAAGATGGGTATCGGTCCCTCCAAAAGCCAAATGTATGCCGTTTTTTACAAAAGACTCTGCCAAAATCGCCGCCATATCTATAGCTTGTTTCTGTACAGTATGAAACGCCGGGCTGGCGCAATATGTTAAACTTGCCTCAATGGCTTCTAAAGTTGATCGATAAGCATAGTCTTGCAAACCAGGGATCAATACTTCCTGAATACGGTTGTGTATTTCATTCGAGCAGGAAAGGATGAGAGCACCTGGTGGTCCGCAAAGGCTCTTATACGTTGTAAATGTAACAACATCAGCATATGAGCACGGACTCTCCAACAGCCCTGCTGCGATTAAGCCTACAAAATGAGAAACATCAATGAGCAAGAGGGCCGGGGGAGAGAAGCTATCCGCCAATTCTCGGAGTGACCGCCAGTCAATGCGTCGTGGATATGCAGTTGGTCCAAATGCAATTAAACGTGGACTTACATCAAACTGTTGTGATTGATCCTGCCACAAATGCAGGAAATCTTGTGTCGCTTTATCCCTAAACGGCTCCAATGAAGATATCTTGTAAAACCGATCAACAAGGGAAGACACACCTCCGAGAGAAAAATGTCCTACCGATTGAAGGGCAAAGCTCACAATCTGATCACCAAGTTCTGCGAGGGCCAGTATAACAGCGAGATTAGCAATAGAACCGGAGACAGGGTGAGGATTGACAAACATTTCTCGTTTGTGGCTGTAATTGGAAGAAAAACAGCGTTTAGCAGCTTCTACACAGACCGATTCAACATCGGGCACAGCGACATGTAAATTGGACAATGAAAGGGTATTGAATCCATCCCCTACATCACCGTTGCTTAGTGCTCTTAATACCGTTTCGGGCATTAGGGTGCGGTGTGGACGAAAATCCCAGTCTTTACTCATCTGGTCGTTCCGTGATAGATTTGTCCGTTTCATGACACTTCTCCAGCGAGAAGTGCTTGACCTATTACTGACTCATTCCAAATGTGCACAGATAGTGGGTACCCCCTCACTTCATGAGTTTGGAGCCCCAGCATACCGCAGTCCTGGGCACCTTTGATATTGCCCAAATCATCATCGATGAGAACACACCGATCAGGGGGGGTGTGTAACTGCTCCGCCACTCTAAAGAAAAAGTCCGAGTCAGGTTTACGCAATCCCATTTCCTCTGAGTTGGCCAGCACGTCGAAGAGGCGATCAAGCCCGTACTTGCGAACCCAGCAGCGAAACGTCGAAGACGAGCCATTATTGACTAAGGCCAAACGGAAACGGGTACGCAAAGTTTTTAGGTTATTCCAGACGGGGGGGTTCGGTGTGTACCTGAATGCGATTCGTTCCTGCAATGCTATCAGTTCGGTACCATTAAGCCCGAGTGCTCGTCCGGTTGCTTGCCAGAAGGCCTGTCCATCAGTGACATCGGCACAAGCCCTATCAATTTCTGCCAAATGTTCATCTTTGGGGAGCCAGGTTCGGGATGTCAATAAACCTCCAACGCAATCGATAAGCAGAGCCTCAATGTTTCTTCCTACCCCATGGAAATCTTCCGAGGCGGCCTGACTTCTCTCATTCTCTGTTGGAAACGGTGAAAATACATCGCAAACGCGACGTGCCCGCCAACCAAGCGAACTTATCCGATCTGTCTCCAAAGACGAGTTCTGAGGACGTGGTGCCCCCTGTCTTGATGAGCTTGAACTTGGCGTGACTGGAGGCATCTTAGGAAAGCGTAAAGCTACAAGCTGGCAAAACTCGTATCTTGATAGTACATCCGGCCCGGCAACATGATAAACACCTCCCTCATTGCTTTTGAGAAGAAGACGAACGGCTGTAACGACATCCTCAACATGCACAGGACAGGACAGTCGGGTGTCATCTGCTTCAATTGGTTCAGTAGGTTGGAATACTTTGGAAAAATTCTGTCCTTTTATCCCTATCGAATCGTATAGACCTGATACTCGAACCACAATATTTCTTGGGTTAATGTTAAGCACAGCCCGCTCACCGGCGAGTTTTGTTCGACCGTACACGTTAAGTGGGGTAGGTTCCTCGTCTTCTCGATAACGGCCCCTGATTCCATCGAAGACATAGTCTGTGGAGAAATACACCATTTTCACCCCATAATAGGACGCCACCTCTGATGCAGCTTCAGCATTTAGCCTCCAAGCTAGATCAGGATTACGTTCACAAGCATCTACGTCCGTCAAGCCAGCCGCATAAAGAACCACAGAAGGTTGAAAACGGTTAAGGAATCTTTTGAGCTGTAAAGGGTCACACAAATCTAGGAATTCAAGGCCTGATATCGGATGTTGGTTGTAAGTACAGACGACCTTACCATCCGCCCGGATAGAAGCTAACCGCCTACCAAGAAACCCTGAAGCGCCAACGACGAGGATAGTATTGCTCATGATCCGGATGGCCTCCTCATTGTCTCTTTAACAGCGCTAATCAAATGTTGACACTTAGGATTGAGACCGTGTGTAGTTAGCATCGTCACGAAGGAGTTATGGTCTGGCTTTGCCTGTTGAATATCCTTAAGCAAAGGACCAAGCCGAAGGTCAACCTCTTCGGCAGACAAGCCAGGAGACAAGTGGACCCCATATGCGGGGTCATCATTGGGGCAAGTCGTCACCCACCCCTCGATTGAATGCATCAAGCCATAAATACCTTCCTGACAATAATGCTGACAGTCTCTGCATTTGGGCGCGCGGTGGGTAACTGTATAGCTATCTTTGAACCTTACCTGTACCCCGTCGGCATCAAACCAAAAAAAACGGCAACCAAAGCGCTCTTGGACTACATTTGGACCGTAACGAGAGATAAATCGTGCTTCAAGTTCCACAATTGGAAAAAACTCCTGTTCCCAGATTAACCGTCGTTCCTCTGAATAATAAAAATCCAAGAGGCTGACATATACTTTTCCGGGAAGGTCTTCAGAGTTAACTTTTTTACATAGGTCGATGATGTCTTCGATTTGGTTAACTGTGGAGCGCATTACAACCACATTGACCCCAACCCGAATACCTGCGGAGCAGCCAGATCTAATTGCGGCAACTGCGCGCTCCACATCCTCCATAGACCCATTGTTTATAGCATGCGCGAGTTGCGAATCGACCGCGTCAAGAGAGACCTTTAAAATATCGAGATAAGGAGTGAGGGATGGAATCATTTTTGTAAGAAATCGACCGTTGGTGGTTAGTTCTACCCGGTCAAATAATTCAGCAGCTCGAGCGACTATTTTAGGGAGGTCAGAATTGAGAGTAGGTTCTCCACCCGAAAAGGATATCCCGCGAAGACCATTTCTGGCCAAATGTTCCAAATTAATGCAGTATTCATCAACAGAAAGGCTATGCCCTCGGAGGTTAGATGGCACCCTGTTTTCCATGCCTTCGGTTTTCGGGCAGTAAATACACTGCAAATTACAACGGTCTGAAACCGAAGCGCGTAAGAAAATAGGATCTGGATTAGGCATTAACATAGGGCGATAGTCTCCTATTCGCATTTCGAATCTCATGAAGTCTTTCAGGATCGTGGATCATTGCATACTTTGCCTGATAATAGTCGATATTAGCCCACTCATGGAGCGTTTGCGGAAAGCAGAATCCACGGCGGGATAAAAGTCTGTAAATCGGGGTGCCGGGCCAGGGTTCAAGAAAGTGGATCTTGGCTTGATGCTCTTCCCAAATATCCCTAATACCAAACGCAGATTCAATTGTGCGGCTATAATGTGCTGGGTCTGCATCAGGCCATCCGACAATGAAAGTAAACATGCCACGGATGCGTGCCTTGGCAAGCTTCTTGGCAAGTTCAGGGATTCCTGTTGGGTCATACTGTTTGCCTGCAAGTCTGACGATCGCTGGATCAGGACTTTCCAGACCCACTAACACGCGCACAAGACCATCGCTTGCCAATTGATCAAGATAATTGCTCGACGCATGATCAAGATCGGAAGGATGCATCGTTGCAGCCCATGGCAAGCTAATTTTTTCGGCGAATAAGCGAGAGAACTGCTGTGCTCGTGACATGTCGTGGAAAAAATTAGGATCGTGTAGCTTCACGCCGTTCGCACCACTTCGAGCGCATAAGTCTTTGGCAACCGCAACCATATGTGATAAATCACGGGTTAGCCAAGTTGAGGCGGACATACGTGGCTCTGAGCAGTAGGTACAGGATCTAGTACACCCTTCGCTCGTAATTAGATTGATGGTTCGTGAAGCAATAGCCACATCTGGGTTGAGGTATGGTGCCCAATCTTCAACTAAGGCAAGATATGGTCGAGGAAGTGTGTCTAAAGGTACTTGGACATATTTGGATGGAGTATGATGCTTATTAAGAGTATTAGTAGATTTTACCAAGAGACCTATTTCATTCTGCTGAGGCCATTTGTCTTCCCTTACTGACATGAGGAGGTGGGTGAAAGGAATATACCCAAACCCTGATATCACAGCATCAACAGGGGCTTGTTCCAGTGTTTCTGTTGGGAACAGACTCACATGGGGACCTCCCCAAATAATCTTACTCCCACAGTTGCGAGCGATCTTGCTGGCACGCACAGAATCCCGGATTGCGTGCCCGGTCATTACAGAAACCGCAAGAAGGTCTGTGGGCCCCAGCGCAGATATACGCTCTACCCATTTTGTAGGTTCAACCCGGGCGTCTATGAGGTTGACTTTCAGTCCCATATTTCGGGCTAATGGAGCAAGAAAGAGTGCTGCCCACGGCACCCACTGTTGTTCATGCCCCGTTGTGGTCTGGTAGTTGTCCTCCGCAAAAGTTCTGGGTTGAAAAAAGACAACTCGTTCAATCGAAAGAGATCCTGCCTGTGAGGCCACTTGGTGCATCGTCAGACTTGACCTCCAAAAAGTTGTGCATGATCTCCTTGGCCCCCTGTAGTATGGATCTGACCATGGACCCTTTTCTGTTTTATAACTCCACCAATCAATGTTAGACACAACGCTGTATGCGAATCATTTATATTCATTATATATCCAGTGTTTCAAACATGTCTGTTTGAAGATTTATGATCATTAGCATTCCACCCATTCTTTATAAATTACCTCATCCTGTTATAGTAACTTTTTCCTGTTTGTCTGCGGCCTCGACTCCATTAAGAGCTAACCTGCTCCCAGTGTGACCAAACGAGGGGCAAGGTTAGAGCTAATAAAACCTAAGGCGGGCTAACGCCCGCAACCCAATTAACTGATGAGATGAGCCACTCCTATTGTACAATTGGAAATGTTTCACCGAGACTTTCAATGGACAAAAAGGAGCGGCTCATGAAGAATCTTATAGACAGGTTTTCAGGTTTGGTCAACGGAATGATTACCGGATTCGACCGTATCGTCTTCAAAGGGTTCATTCTTCCCCTGATGTCTGCCTCCGAGGTGATGCGTTTCTGTGGTGCCAGAAATATTCTCAACAAGAACTACAAAGACTGGATGATGACACAGACAAAACGTATTGTTGACGCTGCCAACAATTATTCCAAAGATCATTGTGGCCATCCTGTCACCTATCTTCCATCCTGGCGAATCAGAAAAGAAGAACTTGCCCATGAACAGCAACGGAAAGAGCAAATTTCCAGTGGCCTGATCGGTGTCTGGTCTTGCCTGGAAAGAGGCTCATCATACAAGGCGGTGTATTGTGTAAAAAAAGGGTTTCCCCAGCTCCGAAATTATCAGACACGTTGCAACCACTTATATTTTTATTTCGATGACCTCGAATATGGCTTCATGAACATACGGCTGCAGACGTGGTTTCCTTACCATATCCAGATTTGCCTCAATGGCCGTGAATGGTTACGACGAACGCTGGAACGGCAACGCATGGATTTTCTTGTCCACGGCAATAAGTTTCTCCATATCGCTGATTACCAGGAGGCTCAAAAATTTCTTGATGAGCTTGACACTCGTTTTGCCAATCTCCTCGATGGCTTTTCCAAAAGGATTTTTCCTGACATGGAAGATATTCTGGGACCTCACTTTTCCTATTATTGGACCTTATGGCAAAGCGAATGGGCAACAGATTTGATTTTCAAGACGCCTGATGCGCTGGGGGCAATCATGGAATCGCTGTTGCACCATGCACATGTAACCGGGACCAGTCATCGCGTCTTGCGATATCTTGACCGTCCCGTGACGCGCACCGGAAAACCGTATGCCAAATCCAAGGATTCAGTTGTCACTCGCGTTACCGGTTTCAACGATGGCATTCGGTTACGCCACTGGGTTGATAAAAACTCCGTCAAAATCTACAACGAGCAGAATGTACTCAGAGTTGAAACAACGATTAATGATTCAGGAAAATTCAAAGTGTTCCGTCACAAACAGGGACAAGATGAAAAAGAGCCGAAACAGCGACTCCCCATGCGCAAGGGAGTAATGGATATTCCCCTGCGGGCTTCCGTGTCCCAAAATGTCAATGATCGTTTCATGGATGACCTGGCAACCCTGCAGGAAAAAACCCCGATTCGAAAACATTTTGATGAGGTGAGCCGACATATCATAAAAAACAAACGCCGTTACCGGGGCCTTGATCCTGTTGGCAAGGATCGAGACTTGTTACTTGCTCTGGGGGATCATGGATTTATGATATACCGGGCTCACCAATAAAATGCTGAGAAAGCAATTACGCGAAACATCCTTTGGGAAAGGACGAACGGAAAAGCAATTATCGGCAAAGGTCAGTCGTCACCTTCGGTTACTCAGAGTTCACGGCATCATAAAAAAACTTCCCAATCAGAACAGATATCAGGTAACCCTGAAAGGGAAGCGGTTGATTAACGCCTTGAGTGCCCTGTTGGCCGCATCTGCTGAAAATCTATTAAAAATCGCCGCATGATTTTCTTGTTTTTTATGACAGGAATTCAGGAGTAAGGCACTATAATGCTATACAAGTATATATTTATTTGCTTACTCTCAAGGCAACGGAACATGCTGTATTCCTATGAAAGAAACGAAAAAACATGTATGGCAATCAAGAAACAACGTGTAAAAGGAACTAAAACGTGTAAAAGGAACTAAAACGTGTAAAAGGAACTAAAAAATGACGAAAAAATTTATCGCTGAATCTTAACTCATGACCAAGACTTAGCTTTTTTGCTATTTATTCTCAGTTAAGAACTGATTTAAAAGCCAAGAAATATATTTTGTGCTGAAAAATTTACTCATCAATCAACCAAAATAATGAAACCATTTTTAAAATGGGCCGGCGGAAAACGATGGTTTGTTTCCAACCATGCGGACCTGTTACCAACCTCCTATAATCGGTATATCGAGCCATTTTTAGGCAGTGGTGCAGTTTTTTTTCATCTACAACCTAAAATAGCATTGTTGGGTGACTCTAATCATGAATTGATTGAAACATATCGTGCAATTAAAATCGATTGGAAACTTGTTTATCGATATTTGAGAGCCCACCACACAAAACATTCAAAGGAATACTATTATCGAATCAGAGGATCAAAACCTCGGAGCATTGCCTCAAAAGCTGCGCGTTTCATCTATTTGAATAGAACCTGCTGGAATGGTCTCTATCGAGTAAATTTGTCAGGAATGTTTAATGTGCCCAAAGGGACAAAATCCACAGTAATTTTTGATGATGACAATTTTGGGAAGATTTCAGAAATCCTACAGAATGCTGAATTGCATGCGTGCGATTTTGAACAACTAGTAGATGTTGCGGAAGACGGAGATCTTATTTTTATCGATCCGCCATACACGGTTCGTCACAACCACAACTCTTTTATCAAGTATAACGAAAAGCTCTTTTCCTGGGCAGACCAAGAGCGACTTTTCGAGGCACTTCGCAGGGCAAGAGCGCGAGGGGCCTATATAGTAGGGACAAACGCTTACCATCTTAGTGTAAGAGAACTTTATGAAGAAAGCTTCTCTACAATTTCGGTCAAACGAAACAGCTCTATTTCTTCAAAGGTTGCAACGAGGAGCATGTTTGAAGAATTAGTAATTTATACGGAGTATAACTGATGAATGGCCAATTGAATGACTTTTTCACTGACGCAGAATATCAAGATAGCCCCTTGAGAGTACTAACTGATTTTTTAACGTCAGAGGAACAAAATGAAGTTGCAAAAAATTATCAAGCAATGCGATTTGTTGGTTATGTTTTAGAGATTGGCTTTGACAACGCAACAATAATTACTTCTGATCCGTTTAAGCAAGCTGTCGGAGGGGTTCCACGTGGTTCTTTTTTAATCATGGCCCCCGATTCACTTAAAGGGATGCCCCCTCATTTCTCTCTACTCCGTGTTACCGACACAGCCCCGACCCCACTATCTAAGGATGTGCAACATACCTATTTTGAGTTACACAAGAAGTCGATGCCAGAGTTAGATATTTGGACCAAGGGAGAACTTCAATGGGGTGCATTCTCAGCAAAAGTTTTAGGGATGTATTTTCCGGATCCGGATGATCCTAGTAAAGTGTCATTTTCTGGGGATGTAAATAATGTGGTAAGTGCCCATCGGTACAAAGTTTATGCACCGACCAAAGAACTGCTGGAACTTATTGTCAATAAAATCGTCCGCCCTGAGAATCAGTTTGCGATTGGTAAACTCAGGCTTACAGAGTGTGCCTTACCATTCGCCAATACCGCTCCAATAGATATCGATACGAAAGTATCTACTAATGATTTCCGTGGGTTTAGGACGGCAATGTTCGGTAAAACCCGTCTTGGCAAGAGTAATGTTGTAAAGATTATTGCCCAGTCAATCATTGAAACTACAGAACAGGATAAAAGTGTTGGCCAGTTAATTTTTGATATCAATGGTGAGTATGCAAATGATAATCCGCAGGATGGGAGCAGGTCTCTTAATAGTGCTTATCCTAACCGATGCGAAGTTTATGCATTGACGCCGCGCCCAAATACACGATCAAAGCCCTTGAAATTGAATTTTTATGAGCAGCCGGATTCATGCATACAAATCTTACGAACGTTACTTGAGCAGAGTAATCAGGGGGCACAGTATGTGCGCAGCTTTTCCAGTGTTCAGATGCCCAATGTCGATGAGGTAAAAAAACTATCTCCGGGCAGTCCCAAAACACGAGCCATTCGGAAAGTTCAGATGTATTGGGCAATCTTGAAAAAGGCTGGCTTTGCTGCAGATGAATCTCGGTTAAGAAAAATAGGTCTGACAGGCGGAACTCGTAATGGCCCATCTCATTTTGATCCACACTTTAAGAAAGCTTTGATTGAAGCAATTTACGGTAAGCAGAATTCGTTTTCGCCGCCAAGTAATCTTGATGAATTGCAAAACCATCTTGAAGAAGTTGAAAATTTCAGGCAACAAAATGCAAATGCACCATTGCTCCAAGGAGGTAGTGGCCCTCTTTTCGATGCTGATGATATCGCCCTTCTGAACTTTCTTAACCCAGCAACAGGGGGTGGTCCCCGTATTTTACGACCTTTTATGCAGTATCATGATCCTCAAGCGGGAAATTTCGTAGCTCAGATTCTTCGGTCGTTGGATGATGGTCAAACCGTTATTTTGGATCTTGGGAATGCAGCCGATGAGATCAGGAGATATTTTTCAGATCTTCTTTCTAAGGCTGTTTTTTCCCACCAAGAGAGCAAATTCACGAGTAATAATTTTGGTGGTCATTACGTTCAGCTCTACTTTGAAGAGGCCCATAATCTCTTCCCAAAAGACAATAAAGATTTCACCGGTGTTTATGCGAGGTTTGCAAAAGAAGGGGCAAAATTTCATATTGGCATGGTCTATTCAACTCAATCTCCGTCCACTATAAACAAAGAACTGGGTGCAAACCCATTTTGTTGCATAGTGATATTA
>JALVQM010000008.1:11665-21491 GCA_027025615.1 Desulfobacteraceae bacterium
ATGTCCTCTCAAGATGAGGCTAATGCCTTGGCAAAGTTACAAATTCAATTTGATGGACTGCAACAGGATATTCTTCATACAAGAACTCCTGGTTATATGCGTATGTTAACCTTTTCCCATCGGTTTATTATCCCTGTGCAGATTAATAAATTTGAGGCGGTGAGTACCTCCAATTCTACCATATAGAGGACGTTGACTATGCCTTATAAAGGAGGTTCGCGGCTTTCAGGAGAGCGGGCAAGCAAGCTCGGCCATCTTGATATTATCCAAAGTGATCTTGTAAACGAGTTGATAGATCAATTCGAGAGCTATGATCCTGAAATAGTAGAAACTGATGCCAAGTGGGAAAAAATTGATCTTAGCGAAGAGCCGTTGCGCTTAATTTTTGCGGTAGATGGTTCCAAACAAACTGTACGATCTGATTTACCTCCGTATAAAGAACTTTCTTTCATAAAGACTACCTTGCTAAGGCTCGACCAGTACGCCTTAGACAAGTTGGATCCTGATGCTCCTCATCCTATGGCTTTGCGGGATATCATGGCAGATGCAGCCATGTACCACGCAACAGTGCTGCCCCTAAAAGGGGTGCGGGTAAAGGGAAAAAATAATTATGATGCAGTTAGACAAATTATTTTTGAATCATTGAATGATCACTCTTTAAACCGTGAGCCCTACAACACTCTGAAGTGGTTGGCCTATGAGTTATGGACAGGCCAACCGAAGAAATCTCCAAGTTTTAGCTGTCCTCACTGTTCAGAAGAAGTCTCAGGGCTTCCTTACAATACAGATGAAGGAGAATGTGAACATTGTAACGGCCATTTGTTTCTTTCCGACATGATAGGGTTCCATCTTGAGATGGGTGAGGATGTTGCCCCAGATTCGGTTTCAACGGCCTATATGCTCATCCACGAAACACTCTTACTGTTTACGGGGATCCGTCATTTTTGGGAGAAGAAAAAATATAAGGTGCTTAACAATGCCCTTTTCTTGAAAGATGGGCCACTAACCCTGAGAAGCCAATACTCTAAGCTGGTTATTCCTATTCGGAATTTTATCGAATTCGCAAAAGTACAAGGGGTTGAAATCCATATCGCCGGCCAAGAGAAAACAGGAGCATTTGTTGATCACCTTGAAATTATCGCAAAATATGCTCCGGCTGGCTCCTTCTATGCACCGAGCAATGACTATATACGCAAAGAAGTGCAGCACCGGCCAGAACGTGCCGAACCGTATGGTTTCAGGACAAACTATGGAAATAAACTATTCGTGAAAGTGGATAATTACCATTACTTGGTCATGAGCATTCCCACTGGGAATTATGTGGATACAAAATCTGCGGCTGATCTGTTCGGCCTAAAAAAGATTTTAGCAACGCTACCAAGCATCTTGAGCCATCGCCATGAATGTGCCCTTATCCCTATAGAACTGGCCAATGGTGTTGCTTCTCTATCAAGCTATCCGTCTGCCGCAATTTTAAAGATTTTTGCCGATATCTAAATAGACATAGGAAAAGCTTTGACCGAATCAATCCAACAATTCACAACCAATGCAAACAAGCATCAGCTTCAGGCCATTCAAACCACCGAAGGCCCCTTGCTGATTATTGCCGGGCCAGGGTCGGGGAAGACCTTCACTCTCGTCGAACGGATTGTTTATCTCATTACCGAAAAGGGAGCTGAGCCTGAGTCACTTTTTGTCGTTACATTTACTGAAAAGGCAGCGGCAGAGCTGACTACGCGTGTTTCCAACCGCCTCCTTGAGCTTGGCATCAAATTCAACCTCCATGAAATGTACCTCGGCACATTTCACTCTATTTGTCTCAGGCTCATAGAGGAACATCGGGAGTACACCAGGCTGCAACGTAGCTTTACCCTGATGGATCAGTTTGACCAGCAATATTTTCTCTATCAGCACCTTGACCCTTATGGGGAGGTAGACAACTCAGAAGCAATTCTTGGCAGACCAGGGAGTGGTCGCTGGAGACGGTCAGATTCTTTGCTGAAGTGGCTGAACAAGGCAACAGAGGAGGCCCTTGATCCGACTGAGCTTGTAAAGGCAGAAGATGAATCGGTTCAGGCCCTTGGTGAGTGTTTGCAACTCTATCATAAACAGCTTGAGGAGTATAATGTTCTTGATTTTTCAGGGATACAGTACGAGGCGTTGCGCCTTTTACAGCGCTATCCGGAGGTGCTGAAAGAGCTCCGGGACAAGATCAAATATATGATGGTGGATGAGTATCAGGATACCAACACCATCCAGGAGATGTTTCTCCAGCTTCTTTGTGGTGAAAAACCGAACCTGTGTGTAGTAGGTGACGATGACCAGGGACTCTACCGCTTCCGTGGGGCATCTATTCGCAACATTCTTACCTTTCAGGATCAGTTCGGTGGAGGGAAATGCAAACAGGTCAATCTCACGACCAACTACCGGTCACATCCGGAGATCATCCGCTACTATAATCGCTGGATGGACAGGGCCGGTTGGACAGTTGACGGGCAGACTTTTCGCTATGACAAAGTTATTGAGGAGAATAAAGACCAGGTATTTCCGGACACAGCAACGGTTATCAAGGTTGCTGCACCGCCTGATGGCGATTGGCACGATGAGGTTTATGATTTTTTAACTCACCTTCGCGAACAGGGCACTATCACCAACTGGAACCAGGTGGCATTTCTCTTCCGCTCTGTCAAGCACCACCGGGTAGTGGCCCTGGCCAGCTCGCTTGAGGAGCGCGGGATCGGGGTATACTCGCCACGTTCAAACATGTTTTTTGACCGTGAAGAGGTCTGTCTGATGTTCGGTGCCCTGATCTTTCTCTTCCCCCAGTTCCCTGAAGTCAGGAAGTGGTCGGATAGTGCCCATTTGGCTATCTGGGACTATTACGACCGGGACTGTTTCGGCCTGTTTGCCAACGAGTTGCGTCAACCAGAGAATAAAGACCTTCTGGACTGGGCCCGCCCCTTGGCCAAAAAGCACTATTTCCTGACGGAAAACACCGATTATGGATTCACCGATCTGTTTTATAAGCTGATCCGTTTTCCCCTGTTCAGCCGTTTCCTGGAAGAGGACGAGAAGGGCAACCTGGTCAATGAACGGGCTGCCCGTAATCTGTCCATGCTCTCCAGGCTGCTGACCAAGTTTGAATATCTTCACCATATATCTGTGTTAAATCCCGCCTATCTGGAAGGGAATATCAAGACTCTCTTCAACACCTTCATACGTTTTTTGAAAGAGGGTGGAATAGATGAGTATGAGGATCGTTCGGAATATGCACCCAGTGGCTGTGTCTCGTTCCTTACCATCCACCAGTCCAAAGGGCTTGAGTTTCCGGTGGTGTTGGTTGGTTCGCTTCATGCGACCCCGAGGAAACAGTACACTGACCTGGATCAGATCCTTGAGCGGGACTATCTTTCCCGTCCGCCTTTTGAGCCTATCGAACACACAAAATTCTTTGATTTCTGGAGGCTCTACTATACTGCCTATTCCAGAGCACAGAACGTACTGGCCCTGACCTGCCAAGAGGTCTCCGGTCGAGGACGGACCCCGTCAAAGCACTTTGTGGATTACTACAACGACCTGCCTTCCTGGCGTGATGCTGCTTTCAGGCCGGAACTCCTGGAACTTGATCAGGTAAAGGAGGTGAACCTTAAAAGGGAGTACTCTTTCACCTCCCACCTGACTCTTTTTGAGAACTGTGCGCAGCAGTATCTCTTTTTCAAGGAGCTGGAGTTCAGCCCGGTGCGCAAGAGCCCTATTCTCTTTGGTACACTTGTTCACCAGACCATTGAGGATATTCATAAAACCGTTCTTCGTGGTGAAGAGGAGAAACTCTCCCACGACCAGATCCGCTCCTGGTTCGAGACCAATTATAAATATCTCACCAAACGGGAACGGGTCTACCTGGCAGAGCCGATCCGTGACGTGGCCCTTGGCCATGTTCTGCGTTATTACGACCGTCAGGATGGAGACTGGTCGAGGATTGTAGAGGCTGAGGTGGATATTTCCCTGGTGAAAGATCAGTATATCTTAAAAGGAAGCGTGGATTTGATTACCGGCGAAGACGATACGGTAGAGATCGTCGATTTCAAATCAGAGAAAAAGCCGGATATGGAAAAAGATCGGGAAAAGCTGAAGCGATATCAGCGGCAGCTTGAGGTGTATGCCCATCTGGTTGAGGAGCGCACCGGGCGGAAGGTGACCAGAACCCACCTCTACTACACCAGTGTGGATGGCGGGAACCCCTATATCTCCTTTGAAAAGGATGACGGGGCCATAGACAAGACAATTCAGACCTTTGATGAGGTCGTCGGGCGCATCGAAAACCATGATTTCAGCATTGCGGAACGGCCTGAGAAACTTTGTGTGGAGTGCGATATGCGCCCCTACTGTGATACAAAAAACTGGAAATTTAGAGAAGAATAATGAGCAAACAGACAAAGTTGAAATTTGGTGTGCCCGAAAGTGAGACCACTGAGGTGGATAAGTATGAGTTTGAGCCCATTCAAGGGTATCCCATGCTCAACTGGAGGGGCAAGCGCCCCTTTACTTCGACCCAGTTTTATCCGGCCCAGTTGAAAGAGAGTTTTGGAGAGGCAGTTGATGGATGGATAAATAAGATTTACTGGGGAGATAACCTTCAGGTTATGAGTCATCTGCTGAAGGAGTTTCGAGGTAAAGTTGACCTTGTTTATATTGATCCTCCATTTGACTCGAAAGCTGATTACAAAAAGCAAATCAAACAAAAAGGAAAAACACTAAATAACGATTACAATACGTTTGAAGAGAAGCAATATGGAGATATATGGACAAATGATGAATATCTACAATTTTTATTTGAGAGATTGGTGTTAACAAGAGAGCTTCTGGCAGAAAATGGGACAATTTATATTCATTGTGATTGGCATAAGTCACATCTTATCCGTTGTCTTATGGATGAAGTTTATGGCTACAATAATTTTATTAATGAAATTATATGGAGAAGGGGAAATAATAAGAAAACAACAAATAAATTTTCTGTATCTCATGACAATATATTTATTTATTCAAAATCATCCGCTTATTTATTCAATCCTCAATATCTCCCATATTCTGATGAATATATAAATGAAAAATATCCTAACAAGGAAAATGGACGTCGATACCAATTGCAGGCAATGTATGGGAAAGGTGACGGTCCAGCTTTGTATTTTGGAGATAAGCTTATTGCCCCCCCACCTGGTTTGCATTGGCGTTGGAACCAAGACAGAATCACCAAAGCAATGGAAGAAGGCATTATTGTTTTCCCAAAGGGAGGTCAAGGAATGCCAAGATTTAAAGATTTCCTGGATACAAAAAAAGGAAATCCTGTACGCACAATTTGGGATGATTTACCTGAAGTTAATTCTCAGGCAGAGGAAAGAGAAGGCTACCCTACGCAAAAGCCTATTAGTTTGCTTGAGAGAATCATTCGTACTTCATCTAAGCCAGGAGACATCGTTTTTGATTGTTTTATGGGCTCTGGTACAGCACAAGCAGTTGCTATGAAACTTGGCCGCCGATTCATTGGTGCTGACATAAACCTTGGCGCCATACAAATCTCAACAAAACGACTTCTCCAAGTAGCTAAAGAGTTGCAACAAAAACAACAGTCTTTGCTAGACGACAAACAGAAAACCTTTTACAGCGGTTTTGAAGTTTACAATGTCAATCGCTACGATGTCTTCCGTAACCCCATCGAGGCAAAAGAACTCCTCATCGAAGCCTTGGAAATACAACCCCTAGAAAAAAGCAGTCTCTATGACGGCGAAAAAGACGGCCGCATGGTCAAGATTATGCCGGTTAACCGGATTGCCACCAGAGCCGACCTCAACGAACTGATCAGCGGCTTTGATTATAAAACCTTTGAACGTCGTCAGGATGAAAGACCTAACCAGCCAGTAGAAAAGCTCCTCCTTGTCTGCATGGGGCATGAGGCCGACCTCAAGGCCACCCTCGAAAAAGAAGTCCCCTTCAAGCTGGACATTGAGGTGGTGGACATTCTCCGGGACAAAGCAAACCTGGAGTTTAAGCGGGACTCCGAGGCCAGAATAGTGATCGAAGGAGATAAGTTGACCATCAAGCAGTTCTATCCCATGAACCTTTTACAGAAACTCAGCCTCCAAAAGGAAAAAGTGGACGACTGGCGAGAGCTGGTCGAATCGGTCATGGTGGATTGGAATTATGATGGAGCCGTCCTTGAACCGGCAGTAGTGGACCTGCCCGGCAAGAATGAATTGGTCAAAGGCGAGTACACCATCCCCGAAGACGCTGGCACCATTATGGTGAAGATTACGGATCTTCTTTCCGAGTCTCTGGAGCAGGAGATCAGTCATGGCTGAGGGTAAACAGGAAAAAATCGAACTTCAATTCAGTTTTTACAGCTATCTCCTTCGTTTCTACCGAAACAACAAAGGAGCTGTTCGCAAGCATTACCGGGCTCTTTCTAAAAAATTTCTGGACTATAACGATCCGGAAAATGCCAATGCTTTCCTCCGCACTCCCCAATTTGAGGCCCTTGAAATCTATATCTTTCTCAAGGAGTTTCAGAACAACCGGCCCGTCCACAGGGTATTTGAGAATTGGTACAGAAAGAAAAACGGTTTTGAAAACCGCAAGGAAATCGGGCTAACCGGAGCAGGGGAAGCCCAGCTCTCCATGTTCGACAAGTTCGATGAGAAGAGCTACGAAAAAGTTTTCAAACGGATGAAAAAACAGGCCCGGCTCTACCCGAACTATATCTTTGCCCTAACAATGGGCACGGGAAAGACCATCCTCATGGCCACCTGTATATTCTACGAGTTCATCCTGGCCAATAAGTTCCCGAAGGATGAAAAATACTGCCATAATGCCCTGGTGTTCGCTCCGGACAAGACAGTCCTTCAGTCCCTTAAAGAAATCCAGACCTTTGATATGAGCAAGGTGGTTCCTCCGGAATACGTCAACTTTCTTTCAAGCCATATCCAGTTTCATTTTCTTGAAGATGCGGGAACGTCCCTGAGCACCCTTGACCACTCTCGCTTTAACCTGATCATCTCCAACACCCAGAAAATCATCCTCAAAAAACAGCACAAGGAACCCAACCCAGCGGCTAAACTCTTTGGTAGCGGAAAACCTAAGTATGACGAAAGGTCAGTCTATGCGCAGGCGGCTGATCTCTACGATTTCGATACCCCTGAAAATGAGAAAGAACTTTCCACTAACCAGCGCTTTGAAAAACTGCGCCGTCTCGGACAGATTGGTATTTACATTGACGAGGCCCACCATGCCTTTGGCAAGAACCTGGCCAAGGATACCGGTAGCCTGAAAGACACCCGCAAGACGAGCCTGCGCAATACGGTGGATCTGCTGGCTAAAAGCCTGGAGAACACAGGAACACGGGTGGTGGCCTGCTATAACTATACCGGCACACCCTACGTAGGCCAGGAGGTGCTTCCGGAGGTAGTCTATGCCTATGGATTGCAGGAGGCCATAGACAAAGGATATCTGAAAAAAGTCACCCTCCATGGCTACACTACTACCAAAGACCAGGAGTTTATCTCTTTAACCATTGCCAATTTTCTTGAGGAAACAGGTGGGCTGCGACCCGAGGGGATGCTCCCTAAACTAGCCCTCTTCGGAGCAACAATTGAGGAGGTGCAGCAAGTGCTCCGCCCTGCTGTAGAACAGGAGTTGGCTAAACATGGTATCTCGTCGGATGCCATCCTGGTCAACGTGGGGGACAGCAAAATCACCACAAACGACGATATCCGGGAATTCAATCGGCTGGATTCACCCAGCTCCGAGAAACGTTTTATCCTGCTGGTAAACAAAGGGCGCGAAGGCTGGAACTGTCGCTCGCTGTTCGGGGTAGGCTTGTTCCGGGAGCCGAAATCAAAAATATTCGTCCTCCAGGCCACCATGCGCTGTCTGCGCCAGGTGGGTGATATCCAGCACACCGGCCAGGTTTATCTGAGCTATGACAACATGAACATCCTCAATGACGAACTTCAGCAGAATTTCCGGATCAGCACAGATGAGTTCCAGGGAGCGGGCAAGTCAAAGAAACCCTATAAGGTGCGTGTGGTTCCACCACCACGAAAGATAAAACTCAAACGGATCAAACGGCAATTTCAGGTAGAGGAAAAAGAACTGAGTGGCACAGTGGACTTGGCCTTGGAGGACATCGATACCGAGAAGTATAAGCTCCTTCACTACACCCAGGATGGCCTTACCGCTGCCCACGCTGCCAAGCAGAAAGAGATCAAAGCAGAGGATCTGAGCCACCTGCGTGAACAGCGTGTTTTCAGTGAACTTACTCTGGTGGCAGAAATCTCCCGTTACCTCAACAAACCTTGTCTGACCATCGAAGACATTCTGGCCCAGACAAAGGAGGGGACAGAGAAGATCCTTGAAATGGTGAACGAATACAACGAACTCCTTTATGATGAAGTGATCCCTCGCCTGTTCCATGAAATGTATGACATCTCCACCGTCGAGAGCACTGAAGAGTATGACATCGAGCTTGTGAACGAACCTGAAAATGGTTTTTATGAGGTCTCCGGCGAAGAAGACAAGGTGGCCAAAAACAATGATGCCCGGGCCAAAAAAGTTCCTCTCGAAAAGAGTTTCCATGTGGACACATACTGTTTTGATTCGAACCCGGAGCGTGATCTGTTTTGGCGCTTATTGCATGATGGGCAAGTCAAGGAAGTCTATTTCACAGGAATGCTCACCCATGGTCAATCTGATTTCTATGTCCAGTATATTGACCCGGAATCTCACACGGTACGCAGCTATTACCCGGACTTCCTGGTAAAAAAAGACGATGGCACCTACGTGATCATCGAGGTGAAAGGGGAGCACCAGCTGGATGACCCCATCGTGAAGGCCAAACAGGAGTATGCTGATCAATTGGCAGTAGCCAGTGGAATGACATACAAGATTATCGGCGGCAAGAGCGTTAGTGGGGCGCAATACTACGGCTTGTTAAGTTGATTTCCTATTGGGGTGCTCCGGAGAAACCACAACTAAGGGGCTTGACTTGTCCTAGGAACATGGTAAGCGTTGAACTAAGACTTGCTTTTTTATTTTGACAGATTTTTTTTGGGATATCATCCAACGAAAGAGTGTAATTATGACTACTGTTTCTGTTTGCCCTCAATGCGGTTTTGAAGTTGGAGATGAGGAGATGTGCCGGGCATGTGGCGCATTGACAGAGGACATCTCTGTCCGTAATGTATCATTGACTCGTGGTATTGGTAGGTTCTTTGCCGGGTTGAAAGATAAAGGGTTTCATGGCACGGCATCAAATTACATTGGAGATCCGGGGGCGGCACCTTTTTTCTTTGATGAAGAGATCAAAAAGCTTCACGAACGATTTCGATAACCAAACGTTGTTTTGCGGATTATTTTTTTATAGTTGAAGGCGCATCTTTCGGTATAGGGCCAGGTTTCGGGACGGATACGCCCTCGGATACAGTTGGCTTCGGTGCATTAACGCCTGTAAAAGTATCAAAATATCCATCATCATCGGTCGGCCTCATTCCCTGGCTATCCACCAATCCCTTGAAAGTTGTGCCCACTCCTTCCTTGGCCATGCCGGTTGCTGTTGTTTGAATCCGTCCCTTACCAGCCTCTTCCCTCCTGTTCAAATTATGGAGTGTATCTGCGTCCTGCTGAATCCTGGTTCCATGAGGTTCATGTAACTGAGTGGAGCTATCCGGAAACGAAAAGCTCTCACTTGTGATAACCGAAGTGTTTTCGGCTGCTGTTCCAGCTGCTTGGTTGGTAGCTTTTTTCAATATATCTTGCCCTTGCACTTGTTCCCGGG
>JALVQM010000009.1 GCA_027025615.1 Desulfobacteraceae bacterium
TGCTTAAAGACCGGGTGCTTTTTGAAGAGCCCATGGCCCGGCACACTTCCCTGCGCATCGGGGGGCCGGCCGACGCCCTTGCCCTTCCGGCCACGGTTGACCAGTTGATCCGGCTTGTGCGCTGGTGCGGCCAAAACAGCCTGCCGTTGACGGTCATCGGCGACGGCACCAATGTCCTGGTAACCGACAAGGGCATCCGTGGAGTAACCATCAAGCTGACGCAGATTGCAGCTCCCCTGCGGATGGCTGCCGATGACCAGGGCCGGGTACTGGCATGCGCCCATGCCGGTGTCCAGACACGTCATATTTGCGCAACAGCGCTTAAAAAAGGCCTGGCAGGCATGAACTTCGCCCTGGGAATTCCGGGCACCATCGGCGGTGCAATTCGGATGAACGCCGGAACCGCTTCGGGCCGAATGGACCAGGTCCTGGTGGCGGTAACGGCCCTGGCGCCATCCGGTCAGGTAAATCGCTTTAACCGTGACCAGCTTGAGGCCGGTTACCGGAAGCTTGCCCTGCCCCTGGAAGAACCATTCGTTATCCTGGAGGCTGAAATCCTGCTGGAACCTGCTTCCAGGGAAAAATTGTACGCCGAGGCATGCAGGCTTGTGCGTCGGCGGGCTGCCAGCCAGCCCACCTGGAAGCCAAGCGCCGGTTGTTTTTTCAAAAACCCGTCTGCGGACAAACCGGCCGGAATGCTCATTGACCAGGCTGGGTTCAAGGGGGCGGCTGAAGGTGACGCCCGGGTATCGGAACGACATGCGAATTTCATCTTCAACTCCGGTCGGGCGACAGCCCGCCAGGTGCTTGAACTGGCCCGCCGGATCCAGGAGGGGGTACAGAAAAGTTTCGGAATAAAGCTAGAACCGGAGGTAAAAATAATCGGTGATGTTTAAACGCCGCAAACGCAAAAACCGCTACCGCAGAAAGCCTGCCAAAGGGCTGCTGCGGCGCAGGCTGTTAACCACTGCCCGCATGCTGGCCCTTGCCCTGGCCATAATGGGTTTGAGCACCATGCTGGTCTATGCCTACCAGGTGGTTACCGAGTCAGAATACCTGGCCTTGCGAAAAATAACGGTAAGCGGCAACCACCACCTGGGCCGCCGGGAAATTCTGCGGGCCGCAGGCCTGCGGCCGGGTCTTAATCTGCTGTCCATCAACCTTTCCCTTGTGCGCAGGAAATTGCTGGCCAACCCCTGGGTGGCCACAGCCCGGGTAAGCCGCCGGGTGCCCGACTGCCTGGAAATTGAAATCCGGGAACATCGTCCCCTGGCGGTGGTGGAACTGGGAGCCCGTTACCTGATGAATCGGAAGGGAAGAATTTTCAAGCGCTGGCAGACGGGTGATCCTGATCACCTGCCACTGATCACCGGCCTGGACCTGACCGACATCCACGTTGAGCAGAGCCCGGCCAGCCAGACCATGCGGGCGGTCCGCCAGGCACTGCTGCTGGCCGAAAAAACCAGGTGCCTGCCCTTGGCGTCCATCACCAGGGTCCAGGTGGACAAGCAGCTGGGGCTGACCCTGGAAGCCTTCGAAGCCGGAGTGAAGATCAACCTGGGTTTTAAGAATTTTAACGTCAATTACAGCCGCCTGGTCAAGGTTGTCAACTACCTCAAGAAGCATGGCTACTGGACCCGGCTGCGATCCATAGATTTAACCGATCCCGAGAGAATGGTGGTCAAGTTTGATCAGGCGTAGGCCATCGGCGGGCAATAAAGGAGGCAAAAGTGAAGGCGCAGGATGATTTGATCGTCGGCCTGGATATCGGAACAACCAAGATCTGCTGCGTGGTTGGAGAGACAAGCGGCGGGGAAGTGAACATCATCGGCATTGGTACCCACCCGTCCATCGGCCTGCGCAAGGGGGTGGTGGTCAACATAGAGTCAACGGTGGAATCCATAAAAAAGGCCGTCGAAGAAGCCGAGCTGATGGCCGGCTGCGAAATCTCGTCGGTCTATGCCGGAATTGCCGGCGGTCACATAACCGGTTTCAACAGCCGCGGTATAGTGGCCATAAAGGGCCAGGAAATTACCGCCCAGGACGTGGAAAGGGTGATCGATGCCGCCCGGGCCGTTGCCATCCCCATGGACCGGGAGGTTATTCACGTGTTGCCCCAGGAGTACATCGTCGACGACCAGGCCGGCATCCAGAACCCGGTGGGAATGGCGGGAGTGCGCCTGGAAGCCAAGATACACATAGTCACCGGCGCGGTGACTTCGGCCCACAATATCGTCAAGTGTGCCAACCGTGCCGGTCTGGACGTTTGCGATATCGTCCTGGAATCCCTGGCCTCGGGCGAGGCAGTGCTGACCGACGAAGAAAAGCAGCTCGGAACGGCCCTGATCGACCTGGGCGGTGGCACCAGTGACCTTGCGATTTTCTCGGCCAAAAACATCCGGCACACTTTCGTTCTGGCCCTGGGGGGCGACAACCTGACCAATGATATCGCCATAGGACTGCGAGCGCCCCTGGCCGAGGCCGAGAAGATTAAAAAGAAGTACGGAAGTTGTCTGGCCAGTTCAATCAGCCCGGAAGAAAG
>JALVQM010000010.1 GCA_027025615.1 Desulfobacteraceae bacterium
CCGATGAAGGGGTTGATCTGGGCGAAGAGGTTTCAGGCAGTGAGCAGGAGATTTACCAAGAGGAGTATGATGAGGAGCTTTTTGGGATTTTCATAGACCAGTTGAGTGAAGGTTTAACAGGAGTGATAGACCAGTGTCGTGCCATGTGCACAGGTGAGGTTGATGAGGAAGTGGTGTCAGGTTGCATTGAGTCTTTGGAGGCTTTGAGGTCGTCGGCCAATTATATGGGTTATGAAAAACTCAAGGAGGTCTATGACGAGTGGCTGGAGGCTGTCAGGGAAGCCGGCACACTGGTTGGCGAGGGCGGTCATGTAGACTGGCGACAGGTGGCTGAAGAGACCATGCTCCCAATGCTTAACAAGGTCACCGGATTCTTTAGTAAAATAGAGAAAATAAATGATTTGGGAAGTTCAATCCAATCTTTAGCGGATTCCGGCTATAGCGAGCATGAAGCATCGGCAACAGAAAACGACACTGTCATAAATACAGAGGCAGAATCAACAGTTTCACTGGAAGATCTGGGTATAGATATTGAGTCACCGGATTTTGAGATTGATATACCTGATGTTGCTTCTGAAGAACAAGACCAGGAATTGATCAGTCGATTGGAAAATGCGCTTGATGAAAGGCTGGATGCACTCCAGACGACAGAAGATCAGGATATCGTCGAAGACATGGAAAACGGCCTGTTTTCAACCGAGGATATCTTGCAACAAATAGAAAGCGAACCTGATTATAATAAGTCTTTGGAAGAAATTGATGATATTGAATCCGAACTTTTTTCAGATGACACAGCAGAAACCGCTCAAGAAGAACTACCTGATTCCACCGATAAAGAAGAGCCGATTGCTGACAAAGATCAAATTAAAACTGTAGAAGAAGCCGGAAAACAGGAGGAAGCAGCCCTTCCACATGTAGATGACGGTGACCGCCGCAGCCGTTTCAGCCTTGGACGCAGACGTGCTGACAAGATAAAGGAAAAGCTTTTAAAACACAGTATCAGGGTCGACGCAGCAAAAATCGACACTTTGATGAACCAGGTAGGCGAGCTGGTGGTCAGCAGGGCCTGGTTTTCCCAATTGTTCAATGAAATGCGTGAACTGCAACAAGAGTTGAATCAAACTCAGAAACTTGACCAAAAAGAGCTTAAGCACGTTAAAGAACTGACTTTGAGGATAAGTGAGGCAACCACTGCCCTGGGACGAGTCGCCAATGAGTTGCAGGAAGGTGTAATGCGAGTCCGAATGCTGCCTATTGAACAGTTATTCAGTCGGTATCCAAGGCTGGTTCATGATTTGGTTCGGGGTAGCGGTAAAAAGGTTCATCTGGAGATTGTTGGTGAAGAAACAGAATTGGATAAGGTTGTTATTGAAGAAATTGCCGATCCACTTGTCCATATTTTACGAAATGCAATTGATCATGGACTTGAGTCTCCCAAGGAGCGACTTGCCGGAGGCAAACCTGAGACCGGTACCCTGCGACTTCAAGCCTACCATGAAAGCAACCATGTAGTAATTGAAATATCTGATGATGGGCGAGGTATAGATATTGATCTTGTCAAGGCAAAGGCACTGGAAAAACAATTTGTGACTGGAGATGAACTTGAACGGATGAGCGAAAAGGAAATTTTGGCTTTAATTATGCAGCCAGGTTTTTCCACGGCCCAGGAAGTCACCCATACTTCAGGCAGGGGCGTGGGGATGGATGTTGTTAAGGCCAATATTGAAAAATTAAACGGTACGTTAGAGATAGACAGTCAAAAAGGACTTGGCTCTCGTTTCAAGATAAAGATTCCTTTGACCCTCGCCATCATTCCGGCCCTGTTAGTGAAGGTGTCCGGGGATCTGTTTACGATTCCTTTGTCAACCGTTGATGAAACTCTCAGGGTTTATAAAAACGAAATATCCACGATTGAAGGTATTGATGTATTTCAGTTAAGAGAGACGACTATTCCTTTGGTGAAACTCTCTGAACTTTTTGACATGCCAACGGTGCCTTCAAAAGATGATAGAATTTTTGTGGTAGTAGTGAACACGGGGGTAAAAAGGGTAGGGCTTGTAGTAGATGAGCTGAGGGGACGCGAGGAGGTTGTCATCAAGCCGCTGGAGGATTACTTGCAGGAGAACAGCGGATTTTCCGGGGCGACCATTCTTGGTGATGGAAGTATTTCGTTAATCCTCGATATTTATGAACTTTTCAATCTGTCAGTTGAGAAGCAGGCTAAGAAAAAAGCTGTGGCAACACCTTTGTAGAAGACAAGACCCCTGATGAATCGATACCTGGTCGGGTACTGGCCTGGGATGGTTCTATAAAGCTCGAGTTGAAGCAGATAGCAGGTCAAAATGGGCAATTCGCCAGATGACAATAGCCGGCAGGACGGTTTTGCCGGGACCCTTAGAAACATTCAACTGACCGACATCATTCAGATGTGCTGCTTGGCTGGTGCAAGTATGATGATTAGGGTCAGCCAGGGCCAGCAGCATGGAACAATCCATATCATCAATGGTGAAATCCTACATGCCGAATGCGGGGAGATGGTCGGCGAAGATGCTTTTCTAGGTATTTTGCAATGGGAGGCTGGAAGTTTTGAAACTCTTGACGCCGAATCCATTGAGACCCCAACTATTCAAAAAAATTGCCAGTTTCTGTTGATGGAAGCCGCCCGACTGATTGATGAACGTCAAGCCGGTCAGAAAAAGAAAGTCCAGGACGAAGAAAGTCTTGTCGAGCTTGAAGAAGCCAGCCGGGATTACTTGCGGGTTTTAATCGTAGATGACTCGGTTATTATGTGCAAGATATTATCGAGCATGTTACGGGTGGACCCTGGTATAGAGGTTGTAGGCACCGCCGGAAACGGCGAACAAGCCTTGAAAATGATTAAGCAGCTTTCTCCCGACCTGATCACTCTTGACGTCAACATGCCGGTCATGGATGGCAGTACTGCTTTGAAACACATTATGATTCAAAGCCCCTGTCCGGTTTTGATTATGAGTAATCTGGTGCAGGGTGCCTATAGTACGATTCTTGATTTTCTTAATCTGGGAGCTGTTGATTTCGTCAGTAAGCCGGTAAACGATAAAAACATAGTTCTGCAACAGCAAAAAATTGTTCAACGTGTTCATCTTGCAGCGACAGCTGACGTGACACGATTTCGCAGGTTCAGACCCGGCAAGGTCGCCCGGAATAATAAATTAGTTCCCGGTCCTGATGGGTTGGCTCGTGATCTGGTGATTGTTTTATCCGGAACCGGTGGCTATCTTGAAGCAGTCCGTTTACTGACATCCCTTGATGAATCCATTAAAGCGGCTGTAATCGCAACCATGTCCGCTCCTCCATTGTTTTTGCCCACCCTTGTTGATTTTCTTGATGCCCGTTGCAGATTTACAATTGAAGATCTGAATGACAGGCAACGTCTTGTATACTATAAATGCTTTTTATCTCCTTCGGGTCCAGGTTTGAAGGTCAACGATGCACAAGGGCATGGACTTTGGGTAAGCAGATCTGATGCAGAAATAAATGGCGATAGCCTGCTTGTCTCTGCCGCCGAACGCTTTGGTAAACGGCTATCGGTTGTATTATTGTCAGGGGGTAGTTATGAAGATAGAGATGGTCTTGCCGCAGTGCTTGAAGGCGGCGGCGAAATCATTGCACCTCCTCCCAATGAGTGCATAGTGGCCGGCCAGATCGAAGAAGCTGTCAAAACCGGTTTGATAGGTAAGACCATAAGTCTGCCCAAAATTGCCGGCAGGCTGGCTGAACGTCATACGGGCAACGCTTCGGAGGGTTGATGAGCTACCAATTGCAAAACAACAATCAAAAAGGGACCATTAAGGTCCTAATAATTGACGATGCAGCCTTTATGCGCAAGGCTATAACCGACATCTTGGAGTCCGATCCTGCCCTTGAAGTCGTCGGGACCGCAAAAGATGGTCTGGACGGACTCGAGAAAATTCGAACTCTGCAGCCGGATGTCATCACTCTCGATATCGATATGCCGCGGATGGACGGTTTGACAGCAATTCGCCACATAATGATCAAATCTCCTGTGCCTGTTGTGGTGTTAAGTTCATTGTTCAGCGATGGGGCGGTAACTTTTGAAGCCTTACGCCTGGGTGTGGTTGATTTTGTACCCAAACCTTCCGGAGCCGTTTCAGTCGATATCGAACAAGCACGCCAACAAATAATTGACCGGGTCAAGATAGCAAGTGGGGTAAATTTTGAAAATATACGCAGGGTCAAAATCGATCCTGGTAAGGCAGACCAAGTTCTCGCGGCAAAGTATGGTTTTTATCCTCTGGATTACGTGATTGCCATCGGAACCAGCCTGGGAGGTCCAAATACGGTTATTAGACTTCTCTCAAGGCTGGTACCTACGGTACCAGCAGCAATTGTAGCTGTCCAGGAGATTGCTCCGAAACTGTTACCGGCTTTTGTAGAAAAGTTTAATCAGCATGTGGCTTGGAATGTTCAAGTGGCCGGTGATGGGGTGGAGGTCCAGCAGGGCTGTTGCTATATCAGTTCTAATCAGGTGGGCACCGCCATATGTCGTGACTCACAGGGTAAAATTATTTTGTCCCTTACGCCATCGGTCGATTATCCTTTGAATTTTTTGTTCAACAGTGCTGCAGAAATTCTTGGTCCCAAGGCAATTGGACTTTTGTTAACCGGTATTGGAGATGATGGCGCCGAAGGGTTTGATAATATGCGCCAAAGTGGTGGTGTTACCATCGCCCAGGAAGCCCAGTGTTGTGTCTATCCCAATTTGACAGACAATGCTATTGAAAGGGGAACGGTCATGCAGATTATTCCTGAAAACCGGCTTCCAGGAGTTCTGGAAGAATTGACCGTCTAAAAAGCCGCCATGAAGAACAATAGCACCGTGGTTGAAGGTAATAATCCCAAGGAGCAGCCATGATAATCGTTTGCCCAAACTGTTATACCAGGTACAAATTGGACCGTAAAAGCATACCCGGTCCACAGTTCCAGGCCCGTTGTGGCAGATGCAGCCATATATTTACCGCTTACAAGCCGGTTCAGGTCGAACAGATTTCCTTTGTCGATTTGGAACTTGCAAAGCAAAAAAAGGCGGACAATACAATTATTGCCATAAGCAACCAGAAGGGTGGGGTTGCCAAAACCACCACCTGCCTCAATCTCGGCCTGTCATTGTCACTTCATGATAAAAAGGTTCTGTTGGTCGATTTTGATGTTCAGGCCAATCTTACCATTTCATTGGGAGTTACGCCCAACAAATCCCTTTTTGATTTGATTGCAGGTAAGGCCGGGGACTTAGCCCAATTGATCAAACCCACAAGATACGAGGGGCTGTTTCTTTTACCTTCCAGCAAAAGTTTGGTGTTGCTGAACAAAAAGTTTTTCGGCGCTGCCAACTTTGAATATATTCTCAAAGACCGCCTGGTTGCGATTCGAGATCAGTTTGACTACATTTTGATTGACACCCCCCCGTCTATTGAGCTTTTTACCTTAAATGCTCTCACGGCTGCCGGTCTGGTAGTTATTCCAACTCAATGTGATTACCTTTCGACCCATGGAATTGACCAGATATTGAAGCTGATAGAACTGGTTCGTTCCAAAACAAATCCCGTATTGCAGGCTCGTGTTTTGATAACAATGTTCGATTCCCAGAGTACGGCTTCGCGTTTGATAAGTAAAAAAATAAAAAGACTTTATGGAGAAATTACTTTTGAAACGCTGATCGAGATGGATGACAGGGTAAGGGAAGCCCAAATAATGAGCATGCCTGTAATTCACTACAACAAGCAAAGCACAGCCGGCAGACAGTATTTGAAACTGGCAAAAGAAATCTTTGCTTGATCAATATTTTGATGAAAAACAATAAACATTTCAGATACACTCTCCAGCGCACTATGATAATTTATTTTTTGCTGGTGGGGTTTGCTTCTTTGTTGGTAGGAGTAGAATTTATACTTGATACCCACAGCAGCCGCTTTGAAAATGAGTTGCTGGCCAATTGTGAGCAATACAACAATGGTAATATAGATAGTGATGAATTTTTGGCTCCTGTAGACAAATTACGCAGCAAGGCGGTTTTGATGATAGGCATAATTTTGCTGGTAATGATTATCGTTCTGACAATGTTTGTAAAGAATATTACTGAACCTCTGCAACACATGATTGAAGTTTCCAGGGAGATATCAAAAGGAGACCTTAACCACTCCATCCGGATTGAGGCAGAAAACGAATTGGCTCAGCTCGGAGGTGTAATTAATGAAATGGCCAGTAATCTTCAGGAAATACTTCTGCTTGCGAGACAAATGTGTCGTTCAGGTGAACGTTTTGTTTCCAATGCCGAGATCCTGATCGGCGACGGGGATATTGACGGCAGCAAGGCACTGGAATTAAAAGCCGAGGTTCGGAAATTGCATTCTGAGATTGCGATGATGCAGGAAGTAATCGAGTACTTCAATATTTATACAGTGGAGCACAGTTAAGATGCTGGCTGAATGGCTTTCTTTGCCGGCGGGTATCCTCATAGCTTCGGTTGTTTCAGCGGTTGGTATCGGGGGGGGGATTCTCTGGATGCCGTTTCTGCTGTTGCTGATGAAGTTGAATAAAGAGACGGCGATTTTAACTTCACTGTTGATCCAGGTGGCAGGAATGGGGTCTGCTTCCATTGCTTTCTGGTGGCGCAGGCAAGTGGAAATACCACTTGTTTTGTTTCTTCTGTTGGCAGCGGTTCCGGGACTGGTGGCAGGAGCTGTCCTTGCGGTAATGTTGAGCATGGAGAATCTGCAGATAGTGTTGGGGACCTTAACCCTTGCCACTGCCTTTTTATTTGTTTCCTCTGGACAGGGTTATACGGATACTGGAGTTGAAAGGATAGAGTTGAAAACGGCAATGCCCTATGGTTGGGCTGTGACAGGCATTGCCGTTGCAAGTGGAATGTTGAGCGTGAGCATGGGGGAATGGTTGATACCTTTGCTGAGGGGGAAACTCTCATTGAAAATGAATGTCGCTGTAGCTACCAGCATTGCTGCCATTTTCGGTACATGTGTTGTTGCAGCCTCAATTCATCTTGCAATGGGGGCGCAGGCGGATTTGAGTATCCTGATGTGGGCTGTTCCGGGAGTGTTGCTGGGTGGTCAAATTGGCCCAAGAATAAATGAAAAAATAAATGATCGCAAACTGAAAGAGGTTTTTGTTTTTGCCCTGACTCTTGTGGGCATTCACATGCTTTACAATGCCTATTGAGACAAAGTTCAAAAAATTTTTATTGTTCTGAGGTCGAATCAACAACGGTTTTTCCGAAAGAATTTTAAAAGTACAGTTCAGCTCGTTATACAGGTTTGTTATGGATTTGATAAATGGTGATGATTGTAGCCGGGTTATAATTTCGATGGTGCTGATATGAGGTTAGGTCGTTTAAACACCGTTGCCAGTTTCATTGCCTTACTGGTTTTATGGGAGATTCTGGCCCGTTTCAGCGGTTGGAGCAAATATGTTTTCCCTGATCCTCTCACGGTAGTGGCCAGTATGGCGGAATTGGTAAAAGACGGGACTATTTTCAAACATACCATTGCCAGTCTTTATCGGGTAACCTGGGGGTTTTATCTGGCTATCATTTTTGGTATTCCCCTTGGTATTCTTTTAGGTCGGGTTAATCTTCTACATCGGATTACCAATCCATTAATCCAGTTTTTAAGACCCATTTCACCGCTGG
>JALVQM010000011.1 GCA_027025615.1 Desulfobacteraceae bacterium
GCCACAAGACCCGCAACCATAAAATTGCCGGACGCAGCTCTTCAGTAGCCGTGGTCGAGGCCAGCAAAAGCTGTGAAGACTGCCATACTGACCAGCCCCACAGCTGTAACAGCCTGCTCGATCCCCACCTGAACAAGCATTGCAAGACCATCGCCTGTAATACCTGCCACTCGCCCCTGTACGCCAAGTGCAAGCCCACAAAGATCTGGTGGAACTGGTCCAAGGCCGGGGACAAGAAGCGCAAGGTGCACAAGGACAAGTACGGCATGCCCGACTACCATTGGAAAAAAGGCGAATTCAAGTGGGTGGAGTCCGGCAAGCCGGTATATGCCTGGTTCAACGGCTATACCAAGCGAGTCCTGCTTAAGGACAAAATTGATCTTGAGGCTGACCACATAAATTTGACCGAGCCGGTCGGCACCATCAACGATCCCAGTGCCAAGATAACCCCTTTCAAGCTGATGAAAGGTATCCAGGGAGTCGATGCCGAGTACGGCTACCTGCTGGTGCCCCACCTTTTTCCCCGCGGCAAGGATGATAAGACCGCATACTGGAAAAACCTGGATTGGGCCAAGGCCTTTGTCGACGGGATGAAGACCGCAGGGATACCTTATAGTGGCAAATACAAGTGGATCGAAACCTGGATGTACTGGCGGGTGGAGCACGAAGTCATGCCGTCGGACAAAGCTCTTGGTTGTGTCAAGTGTCACCAAAGCCTAAAGGGTGAGCGCAGTTGTGACCGCTGCCACCAGGACGGACGCAGCAAGAAGTACAAACAGCTCGCTTTCCAGGGAATCGATTTCCGCAAGCTCAAGCTCAGGGGCCGGGACGTGGAACACCTGATCGATACCACCGATTATATCGATTTCAAGGCCCTGGGATACAAGGGAGATCCCATAATCTACGGCGGGCGTTTCAAACGCATGCCCATGGGGTATAAAGCCGAGGCTGAAAAGTAACCCGTCAATCAAAACCAGCCAAAAATCGACGGCGGAGGATTTTCCTCCGCCGTTTGTTTCCAGGCTGTTAATCCCGGATTATGCACTTCAAATGCCTGAAGAGTAATTTCATTGAATTATTGCACAAGTTTGCATGTATTTGTTCCTGTCCATGCCTTCACCCGAAAGGTGAAGTTCCATCCGTGATAAATCCTCAGGCATTTGAAGCCGCAAGGGGCTCGCGATTTTACCGAATCTGCGTTGTTGTCGGGCAGTTGAAGTACTAGAGTACATCTGCCTGCCCTCCGCCTCGCATCTTCGGCAAACTCGCGAGCTGCAAAATCCGGGTTAATGGTTCTGCTTTTTTCAGGCTTGCAGCAGGGTTAATTCCACCTTGGTTTGAGAAGGCATGGCCGCCAGCTTTTGCAGCAGATTAGGGCAAGTCAATTGTTCTCCGTCCAGGGTGACGTTTTCAACTGCTTCCGGTTGTTCGTCCATATCTTTTACCAGGGCTGACAACCGATTGCATCTTAGGATTATTCCCTGCCCGGCAAGGCTCGGCCCCAGGTCACGGCAGGCCATGTTAAACAGTTTGATAGTTACGAGGCCTGTGGTGGTTGTGGTTGGCTCTGTTTTGTTCTGCAGGTTGATGTCCCTGCGCATGGCAGCCAGGTGACCACCGCGGCGCAGGGTGGCCCCGACCAGCCCGGGCATGGCCGCTGAAAGGGCTATTATGTCATTGGGGGCAACTATGGTGGCATCCAGATCATCCACCGGGCTGAAGTTCAGAAAGACCGTCTGCAGCTTGTCCTCGACATACCCGGCATCCATGGCAAGCTGTTCCACCAGGGTTGAGCGCACACTATGGCCTGTCTCTACAACCATGGCTGCTCCGGGGGCAAAAATAGTGGTCAATACCACCGGTGACAGGCGGGTTGGCTTCAGGGTAAGTCGATGCCGGAAAAAATTGTTTTTCATTTTCAAGAATGTCAGGGGTGCCCCAGGCACCCCTGCTGTTGTCAGGGTCCTGTTTGGACAAGGACGCTTTATTAGAAGTTAAATACGTTGTCCAGATCTTCATCACTGACCGCGAAAGTGACATTGTGCGGTGCCAGTGGTTCTTGCTTGAAGTAATCCGGCAGCCGGTCGTCTTTGTTGGTGAACCCGGCGGCGGCGTTGAATTCGCGTTCCCGTTTGAGCACCGATTTGCCCAGATTGGTGACATCATCTGCTGTCAGTTCCTGGCCGTTGAACGCCGAAATCAGATCGAGCAGGGCCTGGAAGGTTTCAGCCTGATCCAGGATTGCAAAGGCGATAAAGAGGCACATACCGGTGGAATCTATGGCCGCAGTGGCAATCTGCAGGTTGCGGGAAAGTTCCACCTGGCCTTCAGGCTTCAGGGGATCAACGCTGCCACCTACTCCCAGGATGTTGGTTGCCACGGCGTAACCGGCTGTGTGGTCTGCCCCCATGGTGGTGGTAGCATAGGTTACGCCGATACCCTGGACAGCCCGCGGGTCATAGGCCGGCATGGATTGGCCTTTGACTACAGGAACCCTTTCGACGCCGAACACCTTACCGGTAACCGCGGCTCCGCTGCCCAGAATTTTCCCCAGGGCAGTACCCTTGCCGACTTCTTTTACCAGGTTTATGGCTGCCTCGGCATCACCGAATTCGGCCAGCCCTGCTTCCATTGCCACGGCGATTGTGGCGCCCATTTCGATAGTATCCAGGCCGAAGTCGTCGTCCATCCGATCCAGCATGGCGATGGCATCCAGGTCATCAATTCCGCAGTTTCCGCCATGGGCCCAGACGGTTTCGTACTCGGGTTGCTTGGTCAGGTAATTGCCGTTTTTGTCGTAGAAGGTTCCCGAACAGCGGATGACACATCCACGGTGACATCCATGGGTAGCTGATCCTTCACCGCCTCGGCTGTTTTCCAGTTCTGCCTGGGCTTCACCGGAAATTTTGGCCGCACCCTCGAACTGGCCCCTGGAAAAATTGTTGGTGGGATAGCCACCGGCCTCGTTGATGACGTTGGTCAGGACGTTGGTGCCGTAGGCCGGCAGGCCCTGTCCGGTAACTGCATGGTTGCGCAAACCGGCCACGAAAGCCTTGTTGGCATCACGGAATTTATCAGGATCCTTGGGCTGGCGGGCGCTGCAACCGGCGTCGTCAACTACGATAACTTTTACGCCCTTGGAACCCATAACCGCGCCGACACCGCCGCGGCCTGCATGGCGGGTGGGGCGCTGCTCCATATCGCTAAAGGCTATTGAGGCTGCTCCCAGCTTCATCTCTCCGGCTGGACCGATGGAGATGCAGCCGACTTTGTTGCCGTAAAGCTGGCTCATCTTGGCCACCGTGTCGTAGTTGCCGAGCATTTTCAGATCGTCGGCCGGTTCTATTTTTACCCCGTCTTTATTGATGATGATTTTATAGAGCTTGTCTGCTTCCGGTTTGCCCTCTATCACTATTGCGGCATAACCGAGGCGGGCCAGCATCTGGGAAGGCTGTCCGCCGGAGTTGGATTCCTTTATTCCGCCGGTCAAAGGACTCTTGCAGCCTACCGATATTCTGCCGGACATGGCTGCGGTTGTGCCGCTCAGCATGCCAGGTGCGATTACCAGCTTGTTTGCCGCAGACAGCGGGTGACAGGTAGGAGGTACTTCCTTGGCAACGATGGCCGATGTCATGGCTCTTCCGCCCAGGCCGGCGTAGTCACCCAAGGGTTCGGTTTTGATTTCCGGGCCGCCAGGCCCGCCCATGTTGATTCTTAGGATTTTGTCCATAGTTTATCCTCCCCTGGCATTTTTGAAGATATTTTAGGTGGAAAGTGTCCGGATACCAAAACAGGTAATTTCGCGCATTGAATCTGATGACTATACTAATGTAAGTACGGGTAATTGCGCGTCGTGTCAAGAAAAACCAGGGTTGACAGCCATTTGCTCTAAACCCCGGGCTGAAAGACAATATGTTGAAAACGGCCTGCGGGGACAGAAGCATTCCCTGCAGGCCGGTGAAAAGGCTCAAAGAAATTCTAACCGTGTTTTTTTTCAAAAGTTCGCATGAAATCCACCAGGACTTCCACGGCCTTATGGGAGGTGGCATTGTAAATCGAAGCCCGGCATCCGCCCACCGAACGGTGACCTTTAAGTCCTCCCAGCCCGTTTTCCAAAGCTTCAGCCACAAAGGCCTGTTCAAGTTCTTCTGTTGGAAGCCTGAAGGTTACATTCATAAGGGATCGGCTGTCCTGGTCTGCGGTTGGCCGGTAAAATTCAGAAGAATCCAGCAGGCCGTACAGCAGTTCGGCCTTGCTGCGGTTGATTGCTTCCATTTTCCCAAGGCCGCCGATTTTTTCTTCCAGCCATTTGAGCACAAGTTGAACAGTGTAGATAGCGAAACAGGGGGGAGTGTTAAACATTGAATTTTTGTTTACATAAGTGGAGTATTTAAGCATGGTGGGAAGATCTTCGGGAATCAAATCCAGCATGTCCCGGCGGACGATTACCAGGCAGACTCCCGCCGGTCCGATGTTTTTCTGGGCCCCTGCATATATCAGTCCGAACTTTTCAACATCGATAATACGGCTGAAGATATCCGACGACATGTCGGCTACCAGGGGAACTCCACCGGTTTCCGGGAACTCTGCCCATTGGGTTCCCTTTATCGTGTTGTTGGATGTTATGTGGACATAGGCAGCCTGGCTGTCAAACTCAATGTCGGCAGGGATATAAGAAAAATTACGATCCTCGGAAGAAGCAGCCACCCTGATATCTTTGCCCTGAATCCGGGCCTCATTGATGGCTTTGGTGGACCAGGTTCCCGTGTTGACGTAATCTGCCTTGCGTCCGTTGGAAAGAAAATTCATCGGTACCATGCAAAATTGCATGCTGGCACCACCCTGGCAGAAAACAACATGGTAGCGTTGGTCCAGGCCCAGCAGTCGCTTGGTCCTGTCCACCGCATCGTTGATAACATCGTCAAACCACTTTGAACGGTGACTGACCTCGACAATCGACATGCCGGATGCTCCGAAATCAAGGAATTCTTCCTGGATTTGCTGGAGCACTTCCAGTGGCAGGGCTGCTGGTCCGGGATTGAAGTTGTAAATTCGGTTTGTCATCGGGTACCTCCCTGGATTGAAAAAGGCTTTAGCGAAAAACAGAATCGATAAGCACTTCTTTTTATCACCGCTAGCGCCAATGTCAAACAGGAATGGTATTTATCTGCTGATACCCCTTTGGTGTACTTCATGGTTTTAAATTGACAGCCGGATGCAAAGTTTGAAATATCTTAACTGTTATTATTCACCAAAGCTCAAAGGAAGGAAGTGGATGAAACCGATTCAATACCCATCTGAAGCGGCTGAAAAACGCTTGGCGCGGATTGAGCGCAGGGGACCCGGGTTTAAGAAAAAGGACACGGTCGCGGTTGGCCGTATCCTCGAAGCAGTTCGCAGCCAGGGTGACCAGGCCCTTGTGCGTTTTACCCGTGATTTCGATTGCCCGCGGTTTTCCGCCGAGCATATAAAAGTCGACCGGAAGACTTGGGACAAGGCCGTTAAATCCGTGGAACCTGAATTTATCCGTGCCATCAACCGGGCGGCCAGGCAAATTGCGGCTTTTCACCGTCGTCAAATCCAGGATTCCTGGATGACCAATCCCAGACCAGGTGTTTTGGTGGGGCAGGTTGTAAACCCTGTTGACGCTGCCGGAGTCTATGTCCCCGGCGGCAAGGCCGGCAGTACTCCGCTTGTTTCTTCGGTCCTGATGGGAGCCATCCCGGCCAGGATAGCCGGGGTTGAAAGAATTGTCATGGCAACCCCGCCGGCCGCTGATGGCAGCATAAGTCCCTATCTTCTGGTTGCGGCCCGCAAGGCCGGGGTGGGCGAAGTATACCGTGTAGGCAGTGCCTGGGCCATTGCTGCATTGGCATTCGGCACGGAAACCATTGCCAAGGTGGACGTGGTTGTGGGGCCTGGCAATATTTATGTAACCCTGGCTAAAAAGCTGGTTTCAGGCACCGTGGGCATAGACATGATTGCCGGTCCCAGCGAAATCCTGGTTATAGCCGACAACAGTGCCCGTCCGGACCACGTTGCCGCCGATCTTTTATCCCAGGCCGAGCACGATCAGATGGCTTCGGCCATCCTTGTTACCGATTCGGCTGACCTGGCGCGGCAGGTCTGCCGTCAACTGGCAATCCAGTTAACAAGTCTTGCCCGCCGTGAAATTGCCGAAACTTCTCTTAAGAGTTACGGGGCGGTTTTCGTGGTGTCCAATATTGCTGAAGCCGTCAAGCTCGCAAACCGCCTTGCTCCAGAGCACCTGGAATTGATGGTAAATTCGGCATTCGATTACCTGGGCAGGATAAAGCATGCCGGGGCGATTTTTATTGGCCCTCACAGCCCCGAGGCCATGGGGGATTACGTAGCCGGGCCCAACCATGTATTGCCCACCGCATCTACGGCAAGATTTTCATCGGCCTTGTCTGTAGATGTTTTTATTAAGAAAACAAGCATTATCAATTATTCCGAGGCGGCTTTCAAAAGGGAAGCACCTCATGTGGCCATATTGGCTGCTAAAGAAGGTCTGGAGGCCCACCGCCGCTCGGTTACTGTCCGTTTGAAAAAGGACCAGGGAGCTGACTGTGAAAACTGTTGATTTGAGATCAGACACTGTGACCATGCCTACCGGGCAGATGCGTCAAGCTATGGCATTGGCCGAAGTGGGCGACGATGTTTTTAAGGAAGACCCTACTGTCAGGCGCCTGGAGGAAAAGGCGGCAGAGATTACCGGTAAGGAAGCAGCCCTTTTTGTTTGCAGCGGCACCATGGCCAACCTGGTTTGTCAACTTGTTCACTGTGGTCGTGGCGATGAAATCATTCTTGGAGACCAGTCCCATGTGTTTTTTTATGAACAGGGAGGCTCGGCCGCTGTGGGCGGAATTCATCACAGGACAGTTGCCAATTTGCCCGATGGAACCATGTCCCTGGAGGCCATAGCCCAGTCTATCCGGCCGGATGACGTTCATTTCCCGCGCAGCCGTCTGATTATCGTTGAAAACACCCATAATCGCTGTTGCGGAATGCCGATCAAGGCTGATTACATGGATAAGTTGAGGCAGTTGGCAGATGACCATGGAATTGCGATTCATGTGGATGGGGCGCGTATTTTCAATGCGGCTGTTGCTCTGGAGACCACGGTCGCCGAGCTGGTCAGGCAGGCCGATTCGGTTTGTTTCTGTTTGAGCAAGGGGTTGGGGGCTCCTGCCGGTTCGGTTGTCTGCTCAAGTGCGGATTTCATCGACGAGGCCCGTCGGGCCCGCAAGGTGCTTGGTGGTGGTATGCGCCAGGTGGGAGTGCTGGCCGCGGCGGGCCTTGTGGCCCTGGAACACGTGGCCGAACGTTTGGAACACGATCATGCCAACGCCCGTCACCTTGCTGAAAATCTTGATGCCATCGATGGACTGAAGGTGGAATTGAATTATATCCGGACAAACATAGTCTATGTGGCTGTCGATCCGGAACGGCTGTCCGCGGAGAAGCTGGTGCAGCGACTGGCGGACCGCGGTGTTCTGGTCTTTGCAACCGGCCCGGGCAAAATTAGGGCTGTGACCCATCATCCCCTTACCCCAAGCGATATCGACTTTGCGGCAACCGTTTTTGCCGAGGCAATCCAAATGGATTAGGT
>JALVQM010000012.1 GCA_027025615.1 Desulfobacteraceae bacterium
TAACTTTTATATTTGATCGTATAGATTATTACTGCTTCTTTGGGTAGTGTTTTGATAACAGCCAGCTGCTCATCACTGAAAGTTATTCCACTATACAGCCTCTCCAATATCCAGGGGACAAAACCGGTACGAGAGGGTATAAAGTTTAAATAATGATCGTATGAACCCTTCAAAACCCGCATAATCCAACCATTGATTGTACCGGTCATGTTTTTGTTTTTATGGCTGTCTTTTTGTAACATGGTTTGCCTTTATAGGTATATTTTACAAGTTATCAATATGTTATCATAAATTAAATTAGAAATTAAAAATTATCAGAATCCAGTTGTTATTGCAACCATCATCCTGGGGGACTTAAACAGCATGACAGGAAGAGCAGGTTCTTGAAAGAACAGCTATGCTAGACCAGTTTGTTGTATGGCATATTAAAGGTTCTTAGGTCAGGCAGGGGACAAGGGCGCAAGCCGTCAAGCCTGGTGTTTAGGTGATTTGATGAAAGTACGTGAAGTTTCCGGGTTGGGTTTCATCAACTTGATAATATTGCCCAATCCAGGCATATTAAGCCATTGTTTATCTAAATGAATTATCCTCCCAGAAGGATTTCTGCCTGCTGTGTCAAAAGATTCTTGAAGCGATCCAGGCTTACTGGATAAGGGATGATAGGGATTCCCATCCAGTCAGAATATTCAAGAAATTGTTCGGGCTGTTCTTCCATGTATTTATCTGTATAGCCGATTGCATCCAGGACAATGGCTCCTCCGGTATGCTTTGGAAAATTTTCGTTGGCTATACCCTTGTCCCACCCTGCAAAGACCTGATGACGAAACTTGATCCAGCCAGGAGTCATCCACCAGACAGGTTCTCCATTGGCTATTTCTTGGGCTATTTGATGCCGTTGCTGTTCGCTGGCCAGCATGTCCATGCAATGGGTTGCATCTATACGGGCAACTCCGGGAGCCTGTTCTTCGATGATAGTTTGCATTCGCCGGTTGGGATCGTCGATGTTCACATAACAAAATTTACCGCCATATACTACAAGAACCTTATCTGTCTTTGCCTTTGCTTTCTGGATCCGTTCAACCAACTGGCGTTCAAGCTCAGGTATATCCTGGTGGAGGCCAGGAGTCGTATAATAAATATGTTTGCTGTTTAAAAAGCCTTCCTGTTTAAGGAAATTCAGTTCGAGACTCAATGTTCCGCAGCTTACAATTGCTATATCGGAAAAAGACACTTGTGACATGGAATTTCTCCTTTCATTTGATTTGCGTGCATCGCCTTATATTGATACCATGCCTTTATTTCAACCATGTAGGACTATATCTATAGCGGCAGAAAGACTTGACAGGGTTTGGAGTCCCAATAAACGTTTTTGCTCCCGACCGTCCTTGAAAATGATAATTGTCGGAATGCTTTGGATTCCAAGAGCCATGGCGACCTTACGATTTTCGTCAATGTCGATGCGGGCCACCGAAGCCTTGCCACGATAGGTATCTTCCAGTTGCTTTAAAGCCGGTTCCAGGTTGCGACAGGGGATACACCAGCTGGTATAAAAATCAACCAGGACAACTCCTCTGGGCAACGGGAAAGGGAATTGCGGAAGGTATGGTGAAGTTGCGTGTGCCATTTCCTGTCCCTCTCAGGCATCCGAATTAACAAAATATCACGGCACTTTATACTGAAATCAATAATTATACCAACTTTGGAGAAAAGCTTTTGGCCATTTTCAATTACAAGGTTGGTTGGTTATTATATTGTATAATAATGAGCTGTTGCATTGAAGCAGAATGATTCGATATTGAGCTTGACTTATCTAGGGGGCTGGTTAGGATAGGAAAAAAGGTAACGTAAAGTAACGTTATTGGTGTGCGAAGGTAACGACAAAGGAGATCAGAATTAATGACATCCAGTACCCATGACTTGTGGGACAATCGTCTTTTAAGCCAGATTATTACAGCCATGGCAGATGGTGTTTTTACCCTCGACAAAGATGGACGGATATCTTCATGGAATCCTGCCATGGAGCGGATTACCGGTTACAGCTCTACCGATGCTTTGGGAAACACATGCAGTATTTTGCAATGCAGCCGCTGTTTTGGCAAGGATTGTCCAAACGGTTTCAAGGCCTGTGGAATCCTTACCCATGGACAGGGCGAGGACAATGAATGTCTGGTGAGGCATCGTGATGGATACGACGTCCCTGTTATCAAAAGCGCGCGGGCAGTCAGGGATGAAGATGGTAACATAATTGGTATCGTTGAGACCTTGACCGACATGACTGAGCTGAACAAGGCCCGCAAGAAAGTGGAAGAGGCTTACCGCCGGTTGGGAGAAAAATTTCGTTTTGACAATATAATCGGAAAAAGCCGGACCATGCAGCAGGTTTTTGCCGCCATTGAAGCTGCAGCGGCCAGCAGTGCGACGGTTCTGGTTCAAGGAGAAAGTGGAACCGGAAAGGAGCTTGTAGCCAGCGCTATTCACTTCAACTCTCTGGTCAAGGATGGGCCTTTTGTAGTCGTAAATTGTTCCGCGCTGCCTGAGACATTGCTGGAAAGTGAGCTGTTCGGTCATGCCAAGGGTGCTTTTACAGGAGCGATCAGGGATCGCAAGGGACGTTTCGAGGAGGCCGATGGAGGGACTATTTTTTTAGATGAAATTGGTGAACTTACACCCCTTATTCAAGTCAAGCTTTTACGTGTTTTGCAGGAAAGGGAAATCGAAAGAGTTGGTGAGTCAAAGCGCAGAAAGGTCAATATCAGGGTCATAGCCGCCACCAACCGCGATCTTTATAAACTGGTTCATGAGGGGCTGTTCAGGCAGGATCTTTATTATCGGTTGAAAGTGTTTCCAATTTTTCTGCCTGCTTTAAGAGAGCGCAAAGATGACATTCCATTGCTGATTAACAATTTTATAGAGATCCATAATCGGAAAACAGGGAAAAACATTACCGGCTTATCTCATCAGGCCATGCATGCGGTAATGGACTATAGCTGGCCGGGCAATGTCAGGGAACTTGAAAATGCAGTCGAGCATGCTTTCGTTTTATGTAACAGCCAGCAGATAGAGCTGTCTGACTTACCGATGGAAATCAGACGGATAGTGATCGATTCAGAATGCCGGGAAAATTACCGGATGCCTGTACAGACAAAAAGAACACCGGTGAAATTGAATCGGGAAGAGCTTTTGATTTTGCTTGAAGATTGCGCCTGGAATAAGGCTGAAGTCGCCCGACGGGTTGGTTTAAGCCGGACGGCAATATGGAAATATATGAAAAAATGGGATATCCCATTGCGAAAAGATCGTTGAAGAACACTGAGGGAGCTATCGGCGTAATTTTCAGCCCTGTACATTGGAAGTTAAAATTTAAACTTGCGTTGCCATCGCCGATATGGTAACTGCATAAACTTGATTTTTCCGGCGTAATGGATAAGCCGGACTTACCCCAATAATTGGATATACTTGGAGTTTCAAGTAATTCGCAAAACAACGGATTTGGTTTGCGAAACGGCAGAAAGAGACGGCGGGTGTTCGGCCCAGCCTGATCAATTAATCGATTAACAAATCGATCACCGGTGACAAGTAATCCCATTTTCAGCCAAAGGAGGAAGATTTTTTATGAAAACGTTAATTGGCGGAGCAATTGCAGCGGTATTAGGACTCATCGGCCTGTCGGTCTGGTTTGGTGAATTTCTCCAGTTGTTGGCCGGTGCTATTCCAATCATGCTTCTTCTTGGCGGTGGGCTGGCGCTCTATCTGGGATTTGACGAATTGAAAGATACTTGGAAGAAAGATGATACCGCTGAAGGTGTTGCCGAAGTTACAGATGATGCTGAAAAGTACAAACAAGAAATAGAAGAACTCAAAAAAGAAATTGAAAATCTCAAATCAGAAAAATCCTGATAAATACGCCGGTTACATCCAACCGGTGTAATACCATCGGGCATACCTGCGCAGTTAAGGCGGCCAAGATGTGGATGCTGCTTTTTGCTTCGCAGTAAGCGGTTTTGTAAAACAGGCTGTTGAAGATATGTTTTAGACTGTTTTCAGCAGCCTGTTTTTTTAATGTGTGGTTCAGGTGGGTTTTGAGCCTTTTCTGACCGCCGCTACAGCCAGTTGATCGGCCCTTTCATTTTCAGCACACCCCGAGTGGCCTTTGACTTTTTCAAAACGTAGATTAGAAAACGTTGAAGCCAGGGATCGGATTCTTTCAACCAATTCCCGGTTTTCTTTGGCTTTCCAGCCCTTGGTCAGCAGACCATAGGCATAGTTGGAGTCTGTGAATACGACGACCGGGAGACTACGGTTTGCAATAGCTTTTAATCCTTCCTCAATTGCCCTTAGTTCTGCAATATTGTTGGTTGCCTTGCCGAGATAGCGGGAAATTTCCTTTTTGTTTCCCTTGTAAATCAAAACCACGCCGGCTCCTGCGGGCCCGGGATTACCTGAACAAGCTCCATCGGTATATATATGGACAGACTTGTCGGATGAAGGCAAATCATTGCTATGGGTTGTTGTACCGCTGTATGACAGCTTCTTGGAATTTGGTTTTGACAAGGAGGTCGATCCGTTTTCCAGGGGGAAGATATTTTTCAGGTTAACCCAGTAATTGTAATCTTGATCAAGCCTGTATTTAACCAGCACCTTGCCGTTTTTAACCATCAAACGCTTATCATCGGCCAAGGCCACCCAAACCTTGTTATTTTTAAAACGCATGCGTCGCCAGAGTTTTCCCTCAGCCTCACGGATCTGCCCTTGTTTCTTATTTTTAAAGTTATTGTCAGCTTTCATAAAGCCAGAATTTCCTGCTCAGGTCGCTGAAGTTCAGCAGATCATCCTGCCAGCGTTTTTCAAGCCTACTCACCGGTACCATGTTTTCAAGGTCCTGACGTAATTGCTTGTCTCCGATGATAAGATCGATGGGCAGTTTATTGAATTCATATTCATACGGAGGGGGTTTCCATTGAAAGTATTCCGGATGCTGGCGGATAACCGCCTGTAAAAGTACCAGACCTGTTCGATAAGGTTTGAAAACCGAAGGATCGACCACATGTAGCTGGAAACCACGGCACAACTGGCCCATCCATTTGTTTGATGTAGGTTCGAATTCTGTCGGGCGCAGAACCAATCCGGGCAGGCAGTCGCTGTCAATAATTCCGAGAATTTTATCAGGCTCCAGGAAAGGGGCTCCAAAAAGCTCAAACGGTTGGGTTGTTCCGCGTGCTTCAGATACATTGGTTCCTTCCCAGAGCACTTGGCCGGGATAAACAAGTGCGGTTGACGGCATGGGCATATTGGGGGAAGGAGCGATCCAGAAAAGCCCGGTCCGGCCAAACAGCATCCAGCGCTTCCATCCCTCCATCGGTATTACTTTCAAGTCGCATCCGATATTGAAATGCTCATTAAAAAGCAGGGCGAGTTCACCGATAGTCAGTCCATGACGCATGGGGAGCGGGTAACGACCTACAAAGGAAGCAAAGCTTGGGTCAAGGCAATTGCCTTCGATTTCAAGACCTCCCAGTGGATTTGGACGATCCAGGACGACAACCGTTTTTCCGTGTTCCCTGGCTGCCTCCAGGCAGTAGGACAAGGTGTAAATAAAGGTGTATACCCTGGTACCAACGTCCTGCAGGTCGACCAGCAAAATGTCAATTGGCGCAAGCATCTCTGAAGTGGGTTTGCGGGTTTGGCCGTAAAGGCTGTAGACCGGTATGCCCAGACAGGGATCCAGGCGGTCTCCCGACTCTATCATGTTGTCCTGCTTTTCGCCGAAAAAGCCATGCTGGGGGCTGTAAAGGCACTTTAGGTTGTCGTCAAAAAGACCAGCAATTCGTACCCGGGTGTGTATAAAACGGCTGTCGAGCGAAGAGTTGTTGCATAGCAATCCCAGGCGTTGCCCCTTGATCCATGCCGGCGGTTTATGTGCCAGAACGTCTATGCCCAACTTGATGGCTGCCTTGAAAGGCTGTTGGGTATAATTGTTATTCCCCATATCTGATAGTTAATAATCCATTTTTGAACGTTGCCCCACAGGGTTATGGTGGACTGCTATACAAATATCCGGTTGTAGGTTTATCTCAATTAGCACAAACTTAATTAAAACCAAAGTATCAAATTTTGATATCCCCTTGACACCTCCTTAGTATATAAATACATTTGCAAGTTCGATCTATTTGTTGAGAGACAGGCATGCTGTCTGACCTTCTGACAACCTGGCTACAAGGTGTTGTATTTTGACATTAAAACTTGAAGGAATAGTTGTAATTGCTGGCAATTATGGTTGTGGTAAGACAGAAATAACCATTAACCTGGCAATTGATCAAAAACGCAAGGGAGCCAATGTCCGGGTGGCGGACCTTGATCTGGTGAATCCTTATTTTCGTACCAGGGAGGCCCGTGGGATTCTGGCCGCCGAGGATATTGATCTTGTCCTGCCACCGGATCAATATCTAAATGCCGATTTGCCCATTCTTGATGCCCGGGTCGGAGGTATGATCCGCAAGCCTGCTGATTTAACCCTGCTTGATGTTGGCGGAGAAGATGTGGGGGCCACGGTTCTTTCGGCTTTGGCCGATTCTTTTCTGGGACAACCTGTACAGATGCTGCAAGTGCTCAATCCATTTCGTCCTGATACGGACTCGGTGGAAGCCTGTTTGAGGGTAAGAGATCAAATCCAGCAGGCTTCCAGATTGAAAGTGACCGGGGTCGTGGGCAATGCCAATTTGATAAATTCTACCAGGGCGGAGCATATACTTGAGGGATACAGGTTTGCGACAGATGTTGCCCGGGCTGCGGAAGTTCCCCTTTCCTTTATTACTGTACCAAAGGAACTGGCAGATCAGATCGATGCTTCTGTTTTTCAATGCCCCATGTTACGTATTTCCCGTCAATTGGTGCCTCCCTGGGAAAAAGCCGGAGGTATTTAAAACAGTTTCGAGGCTGTGCTTTAAGTTTGAAAACATTAACCAAATGCCGGTATGGGGGGAAGACCCGATCTTTGGGGCCTGGAAAGAGCCGCTTCCAAAGAAGCGTTGACCACCATACACTGGGTAAAAAGCAAGGAGAATCATGATGACCGCAAAACATGTCATCGATGTGGACCGTTGCAAGGGATGCGGTTTATGCGTGGCCGTGTGTCCCAAAAATGTACTGGAGATTGCCGACCAGGTGAACGCCAAGGGGTATTTTCCGGCATACCAGGCAAGGCCTGAAGATTGTGTCCTGTGTGCCATTTGTTGTACCATGTGTCCAGATATGGCTATAACCATAACTGAAGTCGTCCAGGACGAAGAAGCTTAAGAGATGGAGGAACCCAAAATGGGCAAAGTGTTGATGAAAGGCAATGAAGCCATAGCCGAGGCGGCCATTCGTGCCGGTTGTCTCAACTATTTCGCCTATCCCATTACCCCCCAATCCGAAGTGGCCGAATATCTTTCCAAACGGATGCCGGAAGTGGGCGGTGTGTTTCTGCAAGGTGAAAGCGAAGTGGCTGTATCTTACATGATCTTCGGAGCTGCGGCAGCCGGCGCCAGGGTATTTACGACTTCTTCCAGTCCTGGAATCAGCCTGATGAGCGAAGGCATCAGTTATATTATCGGTGCCCAATGCCCGGCGGTTTTTGTGAACATAATGCGTGGTGGGCCGGGGTTGGGGGGCATTCTTCCTTCCCAGGCAGATTACAATCAGGCCACAAAGGGGATCGGCCATGGTGATGGGAGACTGCTTGTGCTGGCGCCTGCCAGCGTTCAGGAAGCCGTGGAGATGGTCATGATGGCCTTCCCCTTAGCGGAAAAATACCGTAACCCGGTAATGGTGCTGGGTGACGGGCTTATCGGGCAGATGATGGAACCGGTTGAATTCCCGGATAATTTAAAGACAGAACCTTCCAATAAAGATGATTGGGCCACCACGGGTATGGACAGCCGGAAAAGCGATAAACGCAACCTTGTCAGATCGCTTTTTCTTGACCCGGTGCAGTTGAATGAAAACAATCTGGTTTTAAAGCGCAAGTATGAACAGATGAAAAAAGAAGAGGTGCGCTTTGAAAATTACAATGCCGATGGCGACTACCAGCTTTTGATTGTCAGCTATGGTACCATGAGCCGGGTCTGCAAAACCGCCATCGACATGCTGGCCGAGCAGGGAATTAATATCGGACTTGTCAGGCCCCTGACGGTTTTCCCTTTCCCAGAAGAAGCCGTATACAAGGCTGCAGCAAAAAAAGGCTGTAAAGCTGTTTTAAGTGTTGAAATGAGCATGGGACAGATGATCGAGGACATAGAGAGGAGTGTCAAGGCGGTCTGTCCGGTGCATTGGTATGGCAAATGCGGTGGGGAAGTGCCCACCCCGGAAGAAGTGATCGAGGCTGTCAAGCAACTTTTATAGACTTTATGCTGAAGATATCCGGCGGTAAAAAAGCATTGAATTGCCGTGATACCGAAGCAGTAATATTCAATTCAAAATCCAAGGAGCGCAAGCCATGGCAAAAATATTTCGCAAACCCGAGGCGCTATCGGATCAGCCTACCCACTATTGTCCGGGATGCACCCATGGGGTGATTCACCGGCTGGTGGCTGAGGTAATCGACGAGCTGGGCATTCGCGGACGCACGGTCGGAATTGCTCCGGTAGGATGTGCGGTTCTTGCCTACAATTATTTTACTTTCGATTTCCAGGAAGCTGCTCATGGCCGGGCACCGGCCATGGCTACCGGCATTAAGCGGGTTAGACCCGACCTGATGGTTTTTACCTACCAGGGAGATGGGGACCTTGCAAGTATCGGCATGGGAGAAATTGTTCATGCTGCAAACAGGGGTGAGAAATTTACAACTATTTTTGTTAACAACGCAATTTATGGTATGACCGGTGGCCAAATGGCTCCTACCACCATGCCCGGACAGAGGACCACCACGACTCCTTTCGGGAGGGATCCTGAAAATTCGGGGATGCCTATCAGGATTGCCGAATTGCTTGCATCTTTAGCTACGCCAGGTTTTATCAGCCGTCAAACAGTGATAAAGCCCAAGTATATAAAGAAAGCCAAAAAAGCCATTAAGCAGGCTTTTACCTACCAGCTTGAAGGAAAATGTTTTTCGCTGGTGGAAGTCGTCAGCACCTGTCCGACCAATTGGGGACTTACCCCGGTGGAGGCCGTTAAGTGGGCCGAAGAAAACATGCTGCCATATTATCGCCTGGGTGATTTTAAGACACCTGAAGACAACTAGCGGATCGGTTTACGCGACCGGAGATGTTTTCCGGTTGCTATTTTTCTATCAGGAGGCGTCATGCAAAGTGAAGTGATGTTTGCCGGTTTCGGCGGGCAGGGTATCCTGCTTATTGGCAAGATACTGGCCCATGCTGCCATGGAGGAAGGTTACGAAGTGGCTTGGATACCATCCTACGGTCCGGAAATGCGGGGAGGCACCGCTTATTGTACCGTGGTAATCAGTGACAGGCCGATTGGTTCTCCGATTATACGCAATCCATTGCACCTGATTGCCATGAACAGACCCTCGCTTGAAAAATTTGCTCCAACAGTCAAACCCCAGGGGGTGATTCTGGTTAACAGCTCGTTGATTGACATTGATTGCGGCCGGAACGATGTTGATCAGTTGAGGGTACCGGTGGTTGATATCGCCAAAGGAATTGGTAATCCGCGGGCAGCCAACATTGTTGCTCTGGCTGCCTTTGTAGCTCGCAGCAAGCTGGTAAAAATAGATACCCTTAAAACCTGTATTGAACATGAATTCCAAAAGAAAGCAAAATTGATTCCGCTCAACCTTAAAGCAGTGGAAGAGGGTTTAAAGGCTGCCAAGCAGTAAGCTGGAATGAAAATGCGAATCCTGTCTCATATAACAGACATTGCCCCATACGTACCGGGCAAACCCTTGGAGGAGTTGGCCAGGCAGTACGGGATAAGTGATGCAGTAAAGCTGGCATCCAATGAAAATCCATTGGGGCCTTCTCCTAAAGCCCTGGAGGCAGTTCAGGAAAAATTGGATGGACTTAATCGTTATCCTGATGGCTCAGGGTACGATTTGACCGCAGCCTTGGCCGAGAGGTTTGGAGTAACTTACGGCCAGGTAGTGATCGGAAATGGTTCCGACGATTTGCTGGCTATGCTTGCAAGGGTTATGCTGGATAAGGACAGCCAGGTAGTGGTGCCCCATCCGTCCTTCTTGATGTACTCCATTGTGGCAAGGAGTGCCGGCGCATTACCGGTTACTGTTCCGCTGAAAGATTACGCCCTTGATTTGTCGGCCATGGCTCGGGCGGTCAATGAGAAGAGCCGCCTGGTATTTATCTGTAATCCCAACAATCCCACAGGTTCTATTCTATCCCATGCAGATGTTGTCTCCTTCATGCATGATCTTCCCCAAGATGTGGTTGTAGTTTTTGATGAAGCCTACGTGGAATTTGTAAGGGATAAAAGTTGCGTCGACAGCCTTGGATTGCTTAAAAATGGGCAAGCGGTTGTAATTTTAAGAACTTTTTCGAAAGCATATGGACTGGCCGGCCTGCGCGTGGGATACGGGTTGATGCCTGAGCCGTTGGCTGAAATGCTCAACCGGGTACGAATGCCTTTTAATGTGAATTCTCTTGCCCAGGCAGGTGCCCTGGCGGCTTTAAAGGATGATGTTTTTCTGTCAGAGTCACAATCTCTCGTTCACCGGGAGATGGACAGAATTTGTGAAGTCCTGGATCGGAAAGGAATCGAGTACCACACAAGCCAGGCGAATTTTTTGCTCATTAAAACAGGGTTCCTGGCTGACGCGGTTTTTGAAGCCCTGTTGCAAAAAGGGGTTATTGTTCGTTCCATGCGATCTTACGATTTGAAACACCACATCCGCATCAGTATAGGTCTGCCCGCCGAAAACGATCGTTTTTTAGCGGCATTTGACATGGTTATGGATGAACTGGCAGGTGCCCATGGTTCCGTCTGATTGGGTGGTTACCATTGATGGGCCGGCCGGTGCCGGCAAAACAACAATAAGTCGTCTTTTGGCCGAACGCCTTGGCTACCGGTATCTTGACACCGGAGCCTTGTATCGAGCCGTTGGTTTGCTGAGCCTGGAGGCCGGTATTCAGCACGATGACGATGCCGGACTGGAAAAATTGTGTCGTGGGCTTTCTTTCAGGTTTTCAGATACCGATGGTGATCCCCGCCTGCTTGTTAACGGACGAGATGTTAGTGACTCCATCAGATCGCCCCAAGTATCAATGATGGCTTCCCGTGTTTCTGCCAGACCGGTTGTCCGGCGTTGCCTGCTTGATATCCAGCGTAATCTGGGGGCCGGAGGAGGCATTGTTGCTGAAGGCCGCGACATGGGAACAGTTGTATTTCCACAGGCGGAAATAAAGTTTTTTCTTGATGCGGACCTGGAAACAAGAGCAAGGCGCAGATTTAGGCAATTACAGGAACAATCAGGCGGTGCTGAAAGCCTGGAGGAGATCAAGCGTATGATTGCCGTACGTGATCAAAACGACAGCAGTCGCGATTTGGCCCCCCTGAGGGTGGCGGACGACGCCGTGGTTATTGATTCTTCAAGTCTTGGTATAAAACAAGTGGTTGATAAGATGATAGAAACCATTAATCAACATAGTCTTTCAAGGCCTTCCTGATTTGCAATTTGTCCAGACAGCTCACCTGGTTTTTACTGCTTACAAACCTACAATTGGTGTACCATTGATGATTTTCAGTCAAGCCGGAGCTTTAATTTTCTAGTTGCAATTTTAATCGGCCTTGATTATAGTCCTCCAATTATGCTGCCAGAGAGGCAGGCTTCAAATCAGGCTTAGGGGGTATTTTCAAAAAAAATGAATCAATTCTCGGACAACGAAACTAACAAACAACTCGAAAAAAACGAAGAAATGGCGACAGATCCAATCCAGGAGGACAGTGCGGAGCAGGACTCGGGAACACAAGATGCATCTTCGGGGACAGAAGGTAACCAAAGCGCATCTTCCGAGGCAGACGGTGAAGAAAGCATGGAGCAATTGATGGATCTTTACGAAGAAAGCTTCAAGCGCTTTGCCGAAGGAGAGGTGGTCACAGGCAAGATCATTTCCATGGACAAGGACAATGTACTGGTTGATATCGGCTACAAGTCGGAAGGCCAGATCCCAATCCATGAATTCAGAGACGAAAACGGTGAAATAAAAGCCGCTGTCGGTGATTCTGTTGAAGTCATGGTCGAATGGTGGGACGACGAAAACGAAATGGTTGTCTTGTCCAAGGAAAAAGCCGAAAAAATCAAAGTTTGGGAAGAAATCAAACGGGCATATGATGCTGATGAACCCATCCCGGGAACCATCGTCAACCGGGTTAAAGGGGGCTTTTCCGTCGATATCGGTGTGATTGCCTTTTTGCCTGGTTCCCAGGCTGATTTACGTCCGGTTCGTAACCTTGATGACCTGGTAGGAAAAACATTTGATTTCAAGATATTGAAATATAACAGGAAAAGGTCGAATATCGTCCTGTCTCGCAGGGTTATCCTGGAAGCAGAACGTGAAGCCAAGCGGGCAACCACCTTATCTTCAATTTATGAAGGCAAGGTCGTTCCCGGTGTGGTCAAGAACATTACCGAATACGGAGTATTCGTCGACTTGGGCGGTGTTGACGGACTGTTGCATATAACCGATATTTCCTGGGGAAGGGTCAAGCATCCCTCTGAGCTTTTTGCAATCGGTGATGAAATAGAGGTAAAAATCCTCAACCTGGATCTTGAAAGAGAAAGGGTATCACTGGGTATGAAACAGTTGACAGAAGACCCTTGGTTGACTGCTTCTGAAAAGTACCCGGTTGGAACAAGGGTAAGCGGCCATGTCGTCAGCTTGACGGACTATGGCGCATTTGTAGAACTGGAAGAAGGTATTGAGGGCTTGATCCATGTTTCTGAAATGTCCTGGACCCGCAAAATACGTCATCCTTCCAAGGTTGTTTCTGTGGGCGAAGAAGTCGAGGCTGTTGTACTTGACATCAAGCCTGACAGCAGACGTATTTCACTGGGTATGAAACAGGCCGTTCCAAATCCATGGGATGTTATCAGCGAGAAGTATCCGGTTGGCACGACAATCGAGGGTAAGATTAAAAATATTACAGATTTCGGTCTGTTCATCGGTATTGACGAGGGTATTGACGGGTTGGTACACATTTCAGATATCTCCTGGACCAAGCGCATCAAGCATCCCTCGGAGCTTTATAAAAAAGGTGACGTGGTTCAGGCCATCGTCCTTGAAATCGATAAAAAGAACGAGCGATTTTCGTTGGGCATCAAACAGCTTCAACCGGATCCCTGGGAAACAGTTGGAGATAGGTACGAGGTAGGCAAGGAAATTACAGGTACCATAACCAACGTTACCGATTTTGGTATTTTCGTGGAACTCGAAGAGGGGATTGAGGGTTTGGTGCATGTCTCCGAGATAAGCAAGGAAAAGATCAAAACCCCTGTGGGCATGTTCAACGTGGGTGATTTGCTGACAGCCAAGGTCATGCATATCAACGGTGACGAAAGAAGAATTGGACTTTCTATCAAGCGCCTGGAGATAGAGGATGAAAAAGAGTTGCTCAGCGAGTATGTAAACAATATGCGACCGGCAACTTCGACTTTTGGTGAAATTTTGCGCGAGAACCTCCAGGAGAAGCTAAACGGAGAATAAGTTTCCGATTCTCCATAATATATACAAAAATGTTCAATAGGCCGACTGGGGTTGAATATGATTTTCCCAGTCGGCCTTTTATATCCGGTGTTTGCAAACCAGTGAAATGCCTTTTTCATGCACGCTGAATTCAGTATTTTTATATTAGCCGGTAATTAAATTGCCGGGAAAGGAAGCAGCCATGTTTTCCCGCAGGCATCCTTATCTGTTCTCGATCCTTGTCTTTTCGGCTTTGACTGCCGTGGTGGTAATTACCATAAGCATTGTAACTTCAATGGTACTAAAAGGTGGCGGTGAAGTCGAGTTTTCAGGACAGAAGGTTGGAGTGGTGCTGATTGAAGGCACCATCGTCGACAGTCGTGAAGTTATCAGGCAACTTAAGATATTGCGTGAATCTGATGCGGTAAAAGCTATCGTTGTCCGGATAAATTCACCTGGGGGAGCCGTAGGGCCATCCCAGGAAATTTACCGGGAAGTCATGAGAACCAGGGAGAGCAAGGCGGTTGTAGCTTCTATGGGTTCGGTAGCAGCATCAGGAGGTTATTACATAGCCGCAGCTGCCGACAAGGTTTTAGCCAACCCGGGGACCATAACCGGCAGCATAGGGGTTATAATGGGTTTTACAAATTTTCGCCAGTTGATGGAAAAGATCGGTTTGACGCCGGTTATCATTAAAAGTGGCCAATACAAGGATATGGGGTCTCCCACCCGGGAGATGACTCCAGAAGAAAGGGACCTTTTGCAAGGTGTTATTGACCAGATTCATCAACAGTTCATCAAGGCTGTAAGCAGCGGCCGCAACATGCAGAAAGACAAAGTGGCTGCCCTGGCCGATGGCCGGATTTTTACCGGCCAACAAGCGCTTGAGCTTGGTCTCGTGGACAGCATGGGGAACTTTGAAGACGCTGTTCAGCTTGCTGGAAATATGGGTGGAATAAAGGGGAAAATAGAGACAGTATCTGCTTCCAGGTCGCATTTTTCGATAATAGACTACATCATCGGATCTGCCATGAAAGCCTTTTCAAGCCGTATGAACTATCAATCGGTTAAATTAGAGTTGCGTTGAATTGTAAAATTACAAAACCTGCCTTAAATTTGTTTTCGTAGCAGTTGCAAGAGGGGGTTCCACATTAACGGAACAGGTTACAGTTAAAATCAGGTAAAGAAGCTCACGTCTCCAGCTCCCGCCCTCAGCACTTCGGGTTCATCATCGACCAGTGATATGACACTTGAGGGCTCTCCCGCAACAAGCCCTCCATCTACTACAATATTTATCAGCTTGCCGAAATGTTCTTCAATCAACCAGGGCTCATTGAGCACTTCGCCTTCGACCGTAGCAGCAGAGGTAGATATTATCGGGTTGCCCAATTGGCGTACAAGCGAAGTGCAAATTTGATTGTCCGGTACACGAATACCTGCGTTTTTCCGCCGGGTTAACATCATTTTGGGAACCTGCTTGGAACCGGGCAGGATGAAGGTGTAAGGCCCGGGCAGGAGGCGTTTCATGGTTTTGTAAGCATAATTGGAAACTTTGGCGTATCGGCTGATGTGCTTTAAATCTGCACAGATAAAGCTAAACGGTTTGCTTTTATGCCGCTGTTTCAAATGGTAAACGCGCTCTATTGCCTTTTTGTTCATTATATCACAGCCGATGCCATAGTAAGTGTCGGTTGGGTAAGTCAATTATCCCGCCCCGTTTAAGGATTTCTACAACCTGGGCAATTCGTCTTGGCTGGGGATTGTTGGGGTTTATTTCTATTAGCATGGGCATATATCTTTCAGATTTACATTGTTCTGGCATTTAAAAGGCTTAATGTACGTGAGGTGGCTGGCAACTGCCTGTCGCCACCGCAGAGTGCTGCCGGCATATTTTGTCTTTCTGTATTCCGGCGCTCCGATCTTGGACATTTTACGGGCCATATGCATTTTTTTGAAACAGGTTTTTTTAAATGAAACCTTATTCTAATTTTACCTTTTAAACCGATTGTGAATTACGGAAATATAATTTTAAATCTTTGATCTATCCCAACCTGCAAAGGGCTATAAATAGACAGTTACCTTGAATATGTCAATAAAGCTGACACATGCATAAATTTTAGATGAAAAAATGGCCCGAAATTTTATAAATTCAATCAGGGTACGCAGGTCTCGGCCATAACGCCAAGGCGGACAATTGGTAAAAGACGTAAATTATTTCCTGTCCATTTTCATGCAGACTCTGTAATACAGTTGCAGCCAGCCAGGTCACCAGTACAGTGATCATAAATTATTCCGGCATCTTGTATCGTCCGGACCGGTGTTTGTTGTAATTTTCAAGACGATAAAAAAAATCTTAAAGCTTCTTTCCTTCAGTCCGATCATAAGTTTACAAACGAAGTCAAAAAAACATTCGTAGATCTCAGGGAGGTTATAAAAATGGGTAAAAAACTTGTTATGATTGTTTTAAGTATTTTTATGGTAATGCTGAGTTTTAATCCTGTTTTGGCTCAGGCAAAGTACAAAATTGGTGTGTTGGCCAAAAACGGCCCCGTAAAAGCCATGAAGATGTGGAAAGCCACAGCTGAATATTTAACTGGGCAAATACCGGAAACTGCATTCGAAATTGTTCCTCTGGATTTTGACCAGGTCAATCCATCCATTGAGAAAGGCAAGGTCGATTTTTTCCTGGTAAATTCATCAATGTTTGTGACCGCCAAGGTAAAGTATGGGGCTACAGCCATTGCTACAATGATCAATTCACGCCAGGGTAAACCCCTGAAAGCCTTTGGAGGGGTGATTTTTTGTAATGCAGATAGTGATAAGATAAACGGTATGGACGACCTGAAGGGAAAAACGTTTATGGGAGTCAAAAAATCATCGTTTGGCGGCTGGCAGATGGCATACAAAGAACTGTTGGATTCAGGTATAAATCCTTTTAAGGATTTTACTAAACTGCAGTTCGGCGGAAAGCACGATAACGTTGTTTACGCAGTACTGAATGGGGTTGTTGACGCAGGAACGGTACGCACGGATACGCTTGAAAGAATGGCAGCCGCCGGTGAGATCGAAATGGAGGATTTCAAAATAATAAATTTAAAAAAACATCAGGGATTCCCTTTTGTTTGTAGTACAGCCCTTTACCCGGAGTGGCCGCTTGCAAAAGTCAAGCATACCTCTGAAGCAGTTGCAGCCAAAGTAACTGCAGTTTTGAAAAAACTGAAAGCAGAGGAAAATGCCGCTAAAGACGCCAAAATCGTCGGCTGGGTGGACGCTCTTGATTATGGGCCGGTGGAAGATCTCCAAAAAGCATTGAAGGTAGGAGCATTCAAGTAGAATGGAGTACTACCGGGGGTCATTTTAACCTGAACATTTTTAGTATACTGAAGACATTGCCGTTATCCGGAAAGAAATTGATTTACACCAATGGATTAGCTTTTACTTTACTACATGATTGAAATGTTTTCTGACAACAGGCTGACCGGGGCGATGAAGATATTTAATAACAAATCAACGCATTCATAAATACAGGCCAATAGAAAGGATGGCTATAAGATGCGCATTTCGTTTAATAATTTTAAAGACCAGAGTTTAAGGATAAAATTGCTGCTGCCCCTGATGGTCACCTTTGTGATAATAATCGGTGGGTTGGCAATAGCCATCATGCAGGTCCAGGATCATCTGCTGTTTTCAATAGGGGAAAAAATAGAAAAATGTCTTGATGACTCTGCAAAAAAAATCGGCAAGCAATTCGAAGATTTAAGTAAAGGTGTGGTTGCCAGGATATCCAATACATCCAACAAGGCAGGAAGTATTTTGGAAAAGGCAACCCGGACAGAACTGGAAAACCAGAAAGCCGAAATACAAGCCGACTGGAACAAATCCCTGCATGAAACGTCAGCCTCCATGGCCAAACTGCTAGCAAGGGTAGCACCGGCGGCCATTTTGTCTAACAACTACATAGAATTGATTTCATATGTAAAGTCGGCTACCAGCAATCCTGACGTGGTTTTTGCGGTTTACCTCAATAATAACAAAAAACCCTATACAAGATATTTCAACAGGAAAGATGCGAAGATAAAAGATTACCTGAAAACGGGAACCGGCAGGAAAAAATATGAAAAAATACTGTCGGCAGCCCAAAAGGACCCGGAAGTGTTTATCGTCACCGAGCCTGTTACCTTGGAAGGCGCTTCCCTCGGGCACATAATGTTATGTATCAGCAAATCTTCGGTACAACAGAATCTCGACAAGCTGTCCCGGCGGTTTGACCGGCTTGTTGCCCGAAACAGTGACAAAATTCATTCCGTGCTTCAAACTGAATTGGCTGCCGTAACCGACAAGATGCAGCAGAGTTTGACTGAGGTTGGTAAGCAAAATCACCAGGCGATGCTTATGACCAGCCAACAACTGCTTGAATATAGCCAAAAGGCCAAAAGCATGACCAGGAAAACAATTTGGCTTTTGGGTTTTCTGGGCGGCGCCCTGGTAATGGTGGTAAGTGCTTTGATGGTTGTCTACTTGGTTGTAAAGCCGGTAGAGCAGGTGGCGGTACGCCTGAAAGATATTGCCCAGGGAGAAGGAGACCTGACATCCCGGCTCGAAGACAGGAACATGGACGAAATCGGACAGTTGTCCAGGTGGTTCAATACCTTTATGGACAAAATGCAGTCTATAATCCGTGAGATTGCCGCAAATGCAGGTACTTTGAACAAGACTTCAGAAGATCTTACCGATTTGTCGATGCATATGTCTGACGGTGCAGACAAGATGTCGCAGAAATCAGAGACGGTAGCGGCTGCGGCTGAAGAAATGAGTTCAAACTTAACCAGCGTCGCAGATAACATGGCGATGGCATCCGGCAATGTTGAACAACTCGCAGATGCCACCGAGCAGATGACTGCGACAATAACAGAGATTGCCCAAAATCATGAAAAAGCTAAGGGAATAACAAGATCGGCTGTCGACAAATCCCAAAATGCTTCCATGAAGGTAGGGGAACTGGGAAAGGCAGCCCAAAAGATAAGCAAAGTTACTGAGGTTATAACGGAGATTTCAGAACAAACCAACCTCTTGGCCCTAAATGCAACCATAGAGGCTGCAAGGGCTGGTGAGGCAGGGAAAGGGTTTGCGGTTGTTGCCAACGAAATAAAGGACCTGGCCAGGGAAACCGCCAAAGCAACATTGGAGATCAAGAATCAGATTAACGACATTCAACAACTTACAGGAGGTACGGTAGAACAAATAGAAGAGGTCGCTGAAGTAATTGATAGTGTAAACGAAATTGTTGCAAGCATCGCATCTGCCCTGGAAGAACAGTCCACTACCACCAAATCGATGGCTGAAAACATTCTTGAAACATCCAAGGGCATCCAGGAAGTCAATGAAAACGTTGCTCAAAGTTCAGTTGTATCAACTGAAATCGCCCAAGACATTGCCAGTGTCAATTGTGAGTCTAGAGAGATTTCAAAAGGCAGTTCACATGTAAGCAATAACGCAGTCAAAATGCGACAACTGGCTGCCCAGCTAAATGAGCTTGTTGGCAGGTTCCAATACTGATGATTAAAAACAGGCCGGTTGTTAAAGATACAGGCGATTTGGTAAAAAGCCCGACATCGCGGGGGAAAAAGATGTCGGGCTTTTCAAAGCCGTTACACTTGCTCTGCTGTTATTGCTCAGACAGCAAATGTCGCCGGATTGACAGTCACGGGCGCAAAAGGATGCCTTGCCGGGTTGGATTAATAGGCTACATTTTTTTTAACAGTTGATTGGCGGCTGTTAACAAGGGGTCCCATACAGGGCCGAATGGAGGTGCGTAAGCCAGGTCGGTTTGGACAAAATCAGCCACAGACATCGAAGCATGCAGGGCAACGGCAGCTGCATTTATTCTATGGGCGACACCTTCCTGGCCGACCATCTGGGCACCCAGAAGTCGTCCTGTTCGGCTGTCACCGATCATATGCACCTTGATGATGTTGGCACCAGGGTGACCATGGGCCCTGGAGCGAGTTGATATTGTCACTGTGACCGGATTGAAACCAGCCTCACGGGCCTGTTCCCTGGTTAAACCGGTCCGGGCAACCTGCAGATCGAATACTTTGAAAACCGCCGTGCCAGCTACACCGTGAAGTTTTGTGGATTTACCACAAACATTATCGGCAACCGCCCATCCGGCCCTGTTGGCCCGTAAGGCAAGCGGAATCCATACTTTTTGCCCGGAAACGATGTGGAAAGCGTCGGCACAGTCTCCGGCTGCAAAAATTTGAGGATCTGAAGTTCTAAGCTGTTTGTCAACGGAAATGGACTTGTTGACCGATAGTGCAAGCCCCGCATTGGAAGCAATCCGGCTATTTGGCGTAACCCCGATGGCCATTAAGACCATCTCGCCTTCCAGGCAAAGCTCATCCTGGCATAAGACTCGCAAAAAGTTACCTGTTTTTTCAATTTTTTCGATTGTATATCCAGGGTAAAGTTTTACCTGATTTGATTCCAGGGTCTCCTTTATGGTATTGCTCAATTGGGGATCCATCCAGGGAAGCAAAGCCGGTCGTGGTTTTACCATGGCAACTTCCATATTCCTGTTTCTCAGGGCCTCGGCCATTTCCATTGCAATGTAACCCATACCTATTATAACGGTTTTACGTACCTTGTTTTGAAACAAGAATTCTTTTATGGCGCGACCTTCTTCGAGGCTCTTGAGACACATTACGCCTTCGAGGTTATATCCTGGTATTTTGGGCATAATCGGCCTTGCCCCGGTTGCGATCAAGAGTCGATCGTATTCAAGCTGGAAAGTTGTTCCCTGCCGGCTTGACCCTGTTACTATCCGCCTGACAGGGTCGATTGCTTCAGCTCGGTGCCCAAGACGCACATCTATCTGTTGTTTTTGTCTAAAAACCTCGGCTTTACGCACAACCAGATCTTCGATACTTCGATCGGCATCGGCAATATTATACGGCATTCCACATGCGCTGTAGGATACGTCAAAGCTTTGTTCAAGCACAGTGACCTGAAGGGAAGGGTCTAATCGTTTAGCCCTGCTGGCAGCACTCATCCCGGCGGCATCACCGCCAATTATAACAAAATGCATTGTTTACTCTCCTATATAGTTGCATTAGTACGTATGTCGGGAACAGAATCGGACGTCTAATTATATACACTTACCTTTTCTCCGGTCAATATTTCGTATTGTGTTGATTGCCGCACACAACATGTGGTAAAGAGTTTGGTTTAATCAGGTTAAAAACTTAATTGGTCTGGCATGATGGATTCACTCGATATGGCAGCACCGGAAGAAGTTGAATAATTTGGGATTCAGGTAATAAATGTTAATCAAAACATTCCCCTGCTTTCTCCTGGAAGCAGGCAGGAGACGGAGGCTTTAATGGAATACTCACCCCCTGAAGCATATTCTTTTGACGACCTTTTGCTTTTGCCGGGATATTCAGACATCCTTCCAAAGGATGTTGACACTTCAACTTATTTGACCAGAG
>JALVQM010000013.1 GCA_027025615.1 Desulfobacteraceae bacterium
TTTTTCCCAGATTTTCGATGAGCCGGGTAACGGATATTGCCAGTTGAGCGAGTTTCCGCACCTCAAGTGGAGATGCTTGGTTTAAATATTGTATATCAGCACCTGCAGAAAAAGCCTTGTTACCAGTCCCGGTGATTACTACAGCCTGAACGTTGGAAGTATTTTTGATTCTTGTTAATTCTTTTTTTATTTCAAGCAGTAATTCCTGATTGAGGGCATTGAGGACTTTCGGGCGATTTAACGTGAGATAAACCACGTTTCCCTTTTGTTCCGAGAGAAGAGAGGTGGGGGCATTTGTTGACATGATTACGAATGAGAGTTGAATTCATCTGTTTTTTTGGTGGAGTAACGATTTTTTTCATCAAAAAAAGTAATATCAGCATATCCTGCATGGATCTTCCCGGAATGTGTTACACCTGCCGGAATATAATACCGATCTCCTTTGGAAAATTGGTGGTTTTTACCATCAATTGTTAACTCGATTGTACCCTCCAGAACTATCCCCATCTGTGCACCGTGAGAATGTTCCGGCAACTCAACATCCTTTTCGAACTGCATGAATAATATCTGATGGGTCGTTGATTGTGATAAATAGGCTGTTATTCCGTCCAGTGGAATATCTGCTTTCGGCAAGTTCGTTATAGCTTCTGGGAAAATTTCTTTCATATTCTGAACCACATATTTCACAGCAGACTATTGGTGAAGCTGTGCCGCTGATTAAATGGAGTATTGGCGATACTTGTTTTTATCCATCAATGTAGATGGTTACAATTTTTTCACAATGGATTTTCGATGTGTTTAAAAATGGAATGTCATACCGGCTTTCTGTCAGAATTAATGGTAATTCCGTGCATCCTAAAATCAGCGAATCAATTCTATTTTCCTCAACCATTCTTTTGGTAATGGCCAATAATTCGTCACGCGTTGAATCTTTAAAAATACCTAATTCAATTTCTGAAAATAATCGGTGATGAATGATTTGTTGTTCTTCTTCGGTAGGAGTTACAATGGATATACCTTTTGCGATGAACGGTCGTTTATAAAAATCAGCTTCCATGGTGAGCTTCGTTCCCATCAGGCCGATATTTTTGAGATTTAACTCCTGGGCTTTATTACATGTTGCCTCAACAATGCTCAGTAATGGCAAGGATGCCTTTAACTTGAGTTCTTCAAAAACAATATGTGGGGTATTTGAAGCTATGGCAACAAAATCAGCACCAGCCTGTTTCAATGAATCGATTTTTTCCAACAGCCATTTTGATAAACCCTGCCAGTCATCATTCCCAACAAATGTCATTAATTCATTGATGTTTGCGCTATATACCAGAATATCCGGATATGCCAGACTGGTGTATTTTGAGTTGAATGCGCCGATGATTTCTTTGTAATAATCGACCGTTGATTCCGGGCCAAGCCCACCGAGTATTCCTATCTTTTTCATTTGTTTCCCATCTTGGTATTCTGTCAATTCAGCCGTTACTATATGCTGTTGTTGTCGCACCTTGTCCATTGGACAAGGCTCAAAGCTTTGCCGCCACCTTAAAAGGGAAGCTGCTCGTTTTAAAAACGATGCTGGCTACGGAGGAGTCCCCAAGATGCTAGTATGCCATAATTATTATTGGCAGTTTCTTGCCATCTCGATGAACTCTTTCATGCGCTTGAAATCCTTGATATTATTTATCTCAACACCGCTTGATACATCAACCCCAAATGGTTTGAGTTCTTTTATTACAGAACAAACGTTCTCTGCATTAAGACCACCTGCTACAATAATTTTATCTGCATTGTGTTTTACCCAGCTTGGAAATTCCTTAAAAACACCGCTACCAATACTCGCATCATAAAAATAGTACTCGTAGTTTAATGTTGGTGGCGGAAACTCCTTTGATGCAATCGCTAAATTTGGAATCTGTTTTGCCTCATAGATTTGAGTGTAATCAAACTCACTTGCCACGCTTTCGACATCACTATAGGTAAGGCCTACTACAAAGCTTTTAATTTTACCTTTTGCATACTCTGCTAATTTAATTGCATCACTATTTTCGCAATATCGTTTGCTCTTGGTGTACGTCACTACACCTATTGCGTCGTATCCATATTCTATTGCTTTGTCAATTTGCTCTTTTGTTTTTAGACCGCATACTTTTATAAACATTTTCTTACCTATGGCTTTCGACTGCTAATAGTAGGAGTAAATATGAGGGTATTAACTCCGATGGTTAGAGGATCACTATATCCACCGCTGTGAATACATTTTGTGGTGAGTTTCATAATTTTTACTCTCGAAAAAGGATGTTCAGTTACCGCCTCTGGCCAATGCGAGACCTGCTCCGGCCAGAACCATCAATCCACCGGCTGTCCGTGAGACTGACCGAAGAGCACGCTGGCTGCGGAAAAAGTAACTTGCTTTTCCTGCTGCCACTGCCCAAACCGATGTGACGCTAAAGGTAATCAGCAAAAATGTGGGAACAATAC
>JALVQM010000014.1 GCA_027025615.1 Desulfobacteraceae bacterium
CATTCATCAGTTTCTCGGTGTCCAGTAACCTGTACGGGTAAACCAGGTATCACAATGAAACTTTTGATAACAGAGTCAAAGTGACCGTCTACGTTAGAGGGAAGTTGCCCGGCAACAATCTTTCCTTCCGGTGTCAGCCATTGTTCAAGTAAATAGCGGGTGTTTGAAGGGAATGATTAGCAGCCCTTGAACCACATAAGAATTACACCCTTTGAAAATGGACCCTTCAGTGATGTCGTCAGGCGCTATCCGTTCTTCTTTGTGGATAGCCAACTGTGTCTTTTTTTCTTTTATTAGTAGATCCTTTATGGGAAGATCTCGGTTTTGGATCTTTTGATAATTTACTTGGTGTTATCTTGAGCTTGGACTTCTGGTTCTTAAGACGGGCAATTTCATCCCTAAGAATTTGATTCTGCTCCTTGAGTATCAGGATGATTTCAAACTGCTGCTCTAATTGCTGCAAGAGAAAAAGAATTGTTGGATTCTCCTTGTCTTCTTTGGGAATGTTTTTGATGATCTGATCCAGTGTGTTTTTCATGCTTGGCATAATACAGGATCAGAGCCTCGAACGTACGCTTTATTTTACCAATACTTCTTGAGAAGTTACAAAACATGTCAGCATTTCCATTTTTCAACTTCAATTTACTTCCTGGGTACGCAATTCCCGGATGAACCAATCGCTTTTATGTTTTTCCATAAAAACAATGAGTTGCATCAACCACAGCAACAACCTTTAATGCAATATTTTAAATATCAACGCTATTATGCAAAACGGCAATCTAACAAAATAGAAATAAGCTCTACCGAAAGGTGTCAATACTTCCTCTTGATCACTGATCGGGAAACCTTCCATGGATTCCACAGATCGTAAAACGATGCCTTAAAGAAAAACTCCATCATATATGCATAACTTCGCACTATTCGCAGAAAAATTCCCGTATACAGTGGCATGAGTGGAAGGTAGAAGGCCATCTGTAACTCTTTTTTTCTAATGGTATCACCGTAAAGGATGGTAGTCATAAGATACTCGTGTACGTTGGAAATAAGATAGAGTACATAGTTGACCGGAAAAATAAAAAACATGACCGATGGGCTGAATATAACAATTTGAAAAATATAGATCCACCATTTCAGGTTGAGTATCAAATTAAATGAAATACCGTCCAGTGAGGTAAAAAAATTGCTAATGGAAAAATTTTTATTAGCCAGTGATAGCAGGTCACGGTGCTTCCTGATCCGGAAGCGGATCATCGAGCGGTCCCAGCGGTAGCGCTGTTTTGCCAGCTTGGCAAAGGTAGTCGGCACATTGGTGTAACAGATCGCCTCGGGTTCATGTACTACCTTGAAACCAAGTTTCCGGATTTTCAGGACGATATCTCCATCCATTCCCGGCCCCACATCCCATCCTCCTAACCGCAAAAGAATGTCTTTTCTAAAGGCACCGTAAGCTCCGGACACGATTCTGAGAATATTGAAATAAGATGCTACCAACCGGCCTGTTGAGATCGTTTTCATATAATCGAAGGCCTGGAGTGTCGCTGTGGGACTGACTCCTATGTTATTAACACGGATATCGCCTCCAACGGCTCCTATTTTCTTATTGATGAAAAATGGCAGAATAATTTTCTCCACAGAAGTCTCTGTAAGGTGAGTGTCGGCATCAAGGTGGATGACAAATTCACCCTTGGCATAATGGAGCGCTAGGTTGGCTGCTGAGGCCTTGCCACCCCGGTAGTTGTTGCGGAAAAATTTGTCGATAGCCCCCTGCTTCTGCAGTTGCCTGCAAATCACAGCAGAATTGTCATCTGAGCCATCATCAACGATAATCAATTCAAAATTTTTATAGGTCTGTTTTTGCAACGAGCGGACCAGTGCCGGGATATGTTTTCCCTCATTTTTTCCCGGCGCTATTACGGACACCAGTGGTTTTTCACGAAACATCTGAATACGTGCCTTGCGCCTCGTTTCACGCCGCTGCCATCGGCGCAGAAAATGGAGTATAAGAACCACAGTGTCAAATACCACATAGCGAGTAAAGTCAAAGACGACGAAATACCAGAAGAACTGAAAAAAACGCTTTTGATCCAGCGAAAGCAGGAAATTTAAAACCTCATCAAGAAACATCATCTTCGGTCATCCGGCTGATTGTTTCCTCCGGAGTCAGCTCTGGCTGCAGCTCAAAAACCTGGGTGACTATATCCAGTTCTTCCTGCAGGTTTGTTGCCAGCAGCTGATCTATTTGGTCACTCAATCTTTTCAGGGCATTTTTCGCCCCATTCTCCGGTGTCTCCACCAACAGAGCGAGAAAGATAGACTCCGTCAAGGAGGTGACCACATCGCTGTCACGCAGAATCGAGGTGAAAATAGTACTCAGTTCCCCAAATATTTCTTTGGCTTGGCTACCGAATTCCAGGTAAATCCGATCAAGGTTACTCATCTGGAAGAGGATGAGGCTGGATTGTGATTTTTTATATCTGTGGATTCTACTGATCTCCATGCGCAGTATGGACAGAAATGATTCGTAAGGGATCAGCGGCACACTTTTGTCCAGCACGTTACGGAACAGGCTTTCCAGGCCGTATACGGCACAATTTTCTCCTAGCCCGGTCAGAGTGTAGGCATACATAGTTCGATGCACCTGGTTTTCGGGCAATGCCTTTTTTCCACAATTATAGCATGCTGTCATTACCTCCGGCTCTTGGGTCACATGGCTGCATTCATTACAGGTGTAGACGATAGAAGGTTTGTCGAAATCGACCCCAATGTCATTGAGTTTTTGTTCACATTTCGGACAAATGAGCTGCCCATTCCGTTGAAACTCAGTGGCAGGAGCGACAAATGCACATTTAAAATGATGCACCAAATCTTCCACTGCCAAATCGGCGGACTGGCAATGCGGACATTGTTCGAGAAAATTTAGAAAGGCACTGCCGCATTGATTGCAGAAATAGGCCTTTTCCACAAAATCGGTGGTCAACAGGCACTGCTGTTTGAGAAAATCAAGAACCCCAAACAGACTTTCATCCGCCTTTTGTAAAAACAACTCCAGGTCTGGATAGCTGAATCCGTACCTGGTAGCAACCGTCTTAACTGGTATGGCCCGTTTTTCCCTGACAAAAAGAAAGCGCAACACTTTTAAGGCAATGTTGCTCACTGGAACGTCAAAAATTCCAGGCAGGGATTCAATTTTCCTATTCACCATACCAATAAATTCCTCAATCTGGCCAGCGCTCCCAGAGTCAGAGATTGCCGAAAGTTGCCCGTCAACAGCGGCTCTTAGCTGCCTGTCAATCTCCTGTCTTCTATCCAGCAACACTATGGGCCGCAGGTGCACTGCCGGCATGGCATGCCCTCGTATTAGGCGGCATAAATCCAGGGCATGGCGGCTCTCTTTCATCTCAATGAAAAACACCTGTCCGTCCAGAGGCAGCTGGCTCACCGGCAGTACAGGGTCAAGCTGCTTCACTCCAGCCTTGTCTGCACCGCTGGAATGTTCATAACTGAATAGATATCTCATTTCCTGATTCTCACGAGCACGTCCATCTGTTCATACTCTTTCCACAGTGCCCGTTCCTGCGGTTTTAGTGGAAGGATCTCGACTTTAATTTTTACCTCGATAGGCATGTACTCTTTTTTGATTAACTTCGGTTCCGGCAAGGCTGTGGAATAAACTCGCTCAATAATCCCTTTGGATTTATGTTTATCTGGAAAGAATACTGTCACATTTTTACCCGGCTTGATATAGGTGAGGGCATGAAGGGGGAAAAAGCCATTGATCTTCACTACCGGATCTGTTTGCTGAATTGAGACAAGGGCCTCACCTCTGCTGCAGAGATCTCCCGGCTGCTTGAACAGCATGAAAACCTCTCCGGAGTGCGCTGTGATCAGCTGATCATCGAACAATCCTTCCATCTTCCGCGCTTCAAGATTTTCCAGATACTTTTTTAAATAGTCCAGCTCAACCTGTAAGGACTGCCTCTCCTCTTTAAGTTTACCTATGGATTGATCATAAAGCTGATCGCGAAATACATACAGGGCGGCCAGGTTCTCTTCCATAGAAATAACCTTGTCCTGCAAGCTGGCCACCTTGTCCTGGAGGCTCATCACCTCTCGATCGGTACGAGTCCTGAGCTCCAGTAGAAGAGACAATGAGATATGCTCGTCCTGCCATGTTTCGATCGTTCGGGAAAGCTGGTTACGTAGTTCCTGCAGATCAGACCGTCTGGCCGCGATTTGGTAGTTGACCTGCAATATCTCGCGACTGAGATTAATGGCGCTTTCCTGACCCGTTTCCACCTGCTCCTGCTTATGTCGGGTCAATTCCTCTATTTTTGTTTTAAGCGTTGCTACCTGTTCCTGTTTCAGGCCAATTTGCTTCTGTATCTTGAACTGTTCGTTATCAGAGATGGATACCTCCTGCTGCCGATGGACCAAGACCAACGGGTCGCCCTGCCGGACCTTATCGCCTACATCCACGAGGAAGCTCCTGATTTGACATGCCTCCTTACAATCGACCGTATGGCGAGCAACCTCAACCTGCCCCCGACTGCTTACAAAAAGTAGTCTCTCCAAGCCAAATTTCAGCACATATCCAATGACACCGGCAAGCAGGACAAGATACAGAATGGTGACAAACCACATGCTTTTCTTTTTCGGCGGCCTTCCCTCGGGCAGGACGTTGAGGTAGCCTTTTTTGTTCCGAAGTTTCACGGAGTTATTCCTTCTTCCAGCTCCCGGTCATTTGAACAAAACTGTCCAGATCATGAAAGGCAAAGATTCGTATTTTGGTTTCCTTTATGATTTTTTCTATGAACATCTCCAACTGCTCTTCACTGCTAAAATCCGTCGGCCTGAGGACAAGCGCAACCTCTGGCTGCACTGTGCGCAGGAAAGGCCGTAACTTTTTTATTAACTCTTCCGGCCGATTTTGTCCGTATTCCATCAAGTACAGCCTATCAACACTTCTTCCGATACCTTTCATCACTTTCCTGGCAAAATGCAAGGGCAAGGAGATGCTGATGGTCTGCCCAAGCTGCTTCTGGGTCGCAATATCTTGTACCATCCGGCTATACCAGTCCACATATTTTTGAGGATTCTTTTTGTAGGCTGGTAGGGTATAGGGTTCTATATCGAGATGAACAGCCGATGTCAGGGCAAAGCTATTTTGCAGGAATACCTTCAAATTGTCGCGTCGCTCTGGTAAAATCCACGAGTTGGCGCTGGCCATGAGCGCCACATTAATTCCATAATCTCGGGCAGAGCTTATAAATGAACGTACCTTACCGGCATCAGCCTTAGATGAAAAAGAAAGCAGAATCTTGGAGATACCCTTTGCTTGCATAATATTGAGGATAATTTCATTTTCCATCCGGTTAAAGGTCTCGGACCAAACATAGATTATTCTCTCTCCCGGACGGGCACGTAGATCAGCAACATTGATACCCTCTCTAAAGACAAACTGTTTTTCATAACCCACACCGGAGAGGCTGAACAGGTGCAAAAGACGACGGTACAAACCTTCCTGCACGGCGAGTGCCTCAAAACGGACATCAAACAGTTCAATGAGATAGCGGGCAACATCATAGACACCATTGCCATAGGCATTCTGCTCTAAGATGAGCAGAGAACGGCGCAGTCGCTCGGTTACAATCTGTTCCTTGTACTCCATCTCTATGGCATCATTCATTTTTTCGCCATATGCATTGTACAAACGACGGGCCTCAAGTATCCTTGTGCTCTGTTCCCGCCGCTGCTGGTGCCGTATCTTGTTCATTTCGGACTCCCGCTCCTCATCTCTGCCGTCAAACAGTGGCATGGTAAGCTGCATTCCCATACGACCCCGTCCGTACTCATAATTATAGTCTTTTTCCACAGCGCCGAACTGGAAATAGAGTCGCAACCGGATGTCACGGAGCAGACCGAATTTCTCGTCGAGAATGGATTTTTTCAAATTCTCTATTTTTGAAAAGCTTAAATCCGTACTGATATTATTAATTATGGCATTGATGTTGATTTGTAGAAGGGGAGGAAATTGATGTTTGTTGAAGGGGAACATCTCTTCCCCGGAAAGCGGGAACTGTATCTCATAATTTCCTATAGTTGCCCGGTTTTTTTTGCACTCATATTCTACTTTCATTAGGTCATCTAACAGGACAACCCCCTGAAAATAACCATTTTTCATGAGTGTATAATAGGCATCAAGAAGAAGCTGTCTTTTTTTTAGCAATTCGATCTTAAGGATGTTAAAATATTTAATGAGCAACATGTCACGGCAGCGCTCCTGATGTAGCAACTCATCCTTTTCCCGATGCAGTATGGCAATTTGTTTTTCATAATCGTATATCTTTGACCGGCTCATATTTTCCAGCCACCCGGACCTAAGGATATCCCAGGATAGACCGGCGTATGCGGTCTGACGGTAAGCATCATCTTGGTCAGGATAGTTGTTATACCGATAAGAGCCTTCTAAATTGAGTCCAGGATTAGAACCAATCTCCTCACTTTTTTTTGCCAGAAGATCGATATCCACGGCCTGAAGGTTCGAAACCCGGCAATCAGTCTGCATCAGCTTATCGATGATTGCATCTTGCCTGTCTCGGTGAAAAATACTCGATTTTTTAAAATTGAGCGCAGCAACAGCCAGCTCCTTGATGCGAGCTACAACACAAAATTTCTTTTTACAATAAATGGTTGCTGGATTATCAAAGTAGCGTTCTCTCCTATCGTTATCAAGTAGTCCAGTTTGCTGCTGATTGATAAAATAGGTAAAAATATCCTGGTTAAGAATCACTTGGAGAGGCCGCACATGGATGCCCTGGACCTTGAGGTAGGTTTTCCAGGTTGAGGAAACTTTAAGGGGTTCCAAGTGAAGGTTCACATCACCCTCACCTCTGTGGGGATAACATTGGGAGGAATAATTCGCCGAAAAAGTTACAGGAATCGGCAACGGCTGATAAAGAGATTTCTCAGCATGGACGACGGCAGCCATGCCAAGAAATATAACAAGAAGCCACAAAGTGGCTTGAGCTCGATAATTCACTCTCAACTCATATTCAGAAACATATCCACCCGCATACATCTATACAACCAAGCAGGTAATGTTATACACTGGCTGAAAACATAATTATAAAAACTCAGGCCTCCTGACGATGTAGGCAATATACCTGCAGTAATTAAATATTTTGCATCAATATGAAATAACATATTTTTTTTGAATTTGCCTACTGGTACAACTACAACTAAATAGAACAAGGTTTTTCAGGAGGATTTCTTTTTGATACCACAGTTTGCCTTGCTGGTATCAGGGCTACGATGAAACAGTGGGATATCATGTTTAAATTTAATCATTTTTTAACATTTACACCTAAATCCTGCAGTTGTTCGTGTACCGAGAACATTGAGACATGTGCAGATACAAGGAGAAACACGAATTTCGGCACAGGTGTACTGGTTGTACACGAGCACGAAATTCGTGAATCCCACGCAGTAGATGTGCCTGTATCGACGTTCGAATGCCGGATAACTGCATGATTTATGTTACAGTTAGACCAAATCGGAAACAGGAGTCGCAGTAAATTTTACGAGGTTGGAATGTCTGAAA
>JALVQM010000015.1:0-2734 GCA_027025615.1 Desulfobacteraceae bacterium
TCAAGGGTATTGCCGGAGACCGGTTCAATGCCATTTTGAGTGCCGCCGGGATGAACTTCCGCAAGCTGCTGCGGGCAGCAGCGGATTTTTTGCGCTCAATTTTCTTCTGGCTTCTATTTTATCAAAGAACAATGACCATCAAGGTCAGTATAATATAACGGTTTTTTCAGGATCGACTAAAGTCGCTTTAGGGTTGTCACACAGTTGGTAGCCGCCGACCCTCCCACATTAAAAACGACCCCAATCTCTGGCTGTCCATTCAATGGTGACAAGCCTATCGGTTCTCCTACCAGTTGTTTAAAAGACAAGGCATGCATGGAACATCCTGTTGCACCCACCGGATGTCCTTTGGCTTTCAATCCGCCGGAAAGATTAATCGGGCAGCGATCGTCTGGGCCAAACCGGCCTTCTTGATATGCCCATCCCGCCTGACCGTCTTTACACAATCCTAGGGCTTCGGTACTCAACAACTGGTTGATGGTAAAACAGTCATGCACCTCAGCAAAATCCACATCTTCGATCTGGACACCGGCTTCTTGGAACGAACGCTGGACAGCCACCTTGCCGGCTACCAATTCATACATATTAGACCTCACGCTTATTGGCAGGCGCTCAGTAACCATTCCGATACCGGCTATCTCTACCACTCTGTCTGAAATTTTCCTGGCTTCATCTGTAGGGGCAAGCACCAAGGCTGCGGCACCATCTGTTACCAGGGAACAGTCATGTAACCTTAATGGAGGAGCGATTAACGGATTACCCCCTTTGCCGTTTTCAGGAAGATTTAAGATGGCTTCTGCGCTGAACAGTTTCATTCTGTCTGGAGGACTGCCCTTGCCGAAATGGGCCAGTGGATTTGCAACTCCATTGCGGTAGGCAAGCGCCGATATATATGCCAGCATATGACGCAATTTATCTTCTGTATAGGCATAATGAGCCATATAGCCCTTGGCGTACTCTGCGAACAGGCCCGGAAATGTCATTCCCTTGGCGCCTTCTTCGGGCCAAAAGGATGAACAGGCCAAATTGTGGGTCATCTGAGCTGTATCAACCAGGTTCATTTTTTCCACCCCGATGACTAAAACCCGCTTAAAACGGCCTGATTCAACAGCAAAAACTGCATTATACAAAGCCACCGAAGAAGAAGCGCACGCCCCTTCGGTACGGGTGGTTGGGACAAATCGCAATGAATCTGGATCAACTTCCAGCCCTAGTGGACCTACATGTTCCTGGTTGACGAATAGGGAGGGGGAACAGCTACCGATCCAGATCCCATCAATCTCATTGGACGACAAGCCCGCATCTTCTATGGCTCCTTGCCCAGCTTCGACAAGTAGTTCATAATAACTTTTGGTATCTTTCACTTCGCCTGTTTCCCTGTTTTTTTCAACAAATGCCCCAAACTTGGTGTTATAGGCGCCAATTATACTGACTCTACTCATTTATCACCTCTGAATGAAAAATTGGTATTACTCAGCCCCGTGAAGCTAGCCTTAAACCTCCATGAGCAAAAAACACTTCTCCTGTAAGTGCTTCATTACGATACAATTCGCCCACTAGCGAAGCGATCTCTTCAGGGTTAATAAGTCGCCCTATAGGCACCTCAGCTAAAATACATTCCAAGGCTTTCTTGTTCATATTTTCCAAAATCGGCGTATTGACATAGCCTGGAGCCACCGCCACACAGCGAATCCGATCCGAGAGATTGTATCGCATCAATTCAGCCGTAATCACTTTGGGCATTACCGATACCGCTGCTTTGGTGGCCGAATAATTTATCTGGCCCGCCGTGCCTAGTGATCCGGTGGAAGATATCAGACAAATCAGCCCCCTGGAATTTGTATTAATCATCTGTTCCACACATTCCCGAACGGTTAAAAATACACCGACAAGATTAACATTAACCACTGACTTGAACTGGTTAAGCGACATCTTGGCCACGACCTTTCCTGTATTACGGTCCGGCTTCACCATGAGACCGTCTTGTATTATCCCTGCAAATGGTGCAACCAGGTTTATTTTGCCAAAACGCGAAATCGCTGTTTGGGCAAGCAGGGCACAGTCATCCTCCTTGGTGACATCGCATATGACAGGTATGGCATTCTTGCCAAATCGGCTGGTGGCATCATATAGTTGTTGAGAAGAAACATCCCCCAAGACCACTTTCCCTCCCCGCTTTATCCAGTAACGGGCTAATTCTAAGCCAAGCCCGCTCGCACCACCCGTAATAATAGCAACCGAACCCTTGATTGCCAGCATAATACTCTCCTTTTCAGCCACAACACCCATATTAGCTATCTTTTAAGTAAAAATTGAATAACTTTGGTTCAATAACGCTCCGCCTGCCACTAAAAATCACTAGTACCTTTTTCCGGCTTTCCCGATGCCATGGACTTGATTACCTCTTCACAGGCTGACGCACTCTATCAAAGGTCCTTCACAAAAATTATGCCATACCTTTCAAAAATATATCCGCCTAAAAGCTTTGCTATGAATATCTTTTTGACTAGCCGCAAGACCTTTTTTACACACGTATCATGCCGTAAAACCAACTTAATCGATTCTCTAGTGCATAATTTATTGGCGAGCAGAGGTAAGAAGAGCAATGCTGTAGCAATTGACCCGATGTAGCAACTTTGCGACATGTAGCAATTTTGCATCGCTTTCAAAAATCAAGAATGAGGCGGAATTAGAGACAAAAAATATATCTTTTTTTTATCTTCTCCTACTTTTG
>JALVQM010000015.1:2744-7595 GCA_027025615.1 Desulfobacteraceae bacterium
CTGCTACTCCTTCTATCTATCAGCAAATTGGATACGAAAATCTAATTCCATACAAAATGAACCCTTCCTAAATTAATGGCATATCAAATAGTTGAATATCATTTTGTCACAGCTTTAGAATTCTGCTCACATAATGGCACATATTTAGCTTAAGGAAAGAAGTTGAACGAAGCTGGTCGGGTGGATTTCTCCCAGCATGGAGCTATCCAATCTGAAGGCATAAGGGAACCTTGCATCTATTCGATGAACAACTGGCAATTATTCCAGGCCCCCATACCTGATTAATGTTTCTTGAAGCCTGGTGCAAGAACACCAAATAGATTGAACAATTTGCAGCATCCCGGCATGAAAGGAGAAAAAAATGAATGTTGGATCGTTGTTTTCCAGGCATGCCCGTTATCGTCCGGACCACCTTGCCGTGGTATGCAACCATCACCGCTTAACCTGGCAGCAGTTTAACAAGCGGATCAATAAACTTTCCAATGCTATCTTGTCCCTGGGTATCAAAAAGGGAGACAAAATTGCTACTATTTTGCCTAATTGCTTGGAACTGCTAGAAATTTATTGGGCGGCGGCCAAAACCGGAGCCGTAGTTGTGCCGTTGAGTACAATGTTGCGTCCCAATGCTCTCCATGCCCTGTTGAACAACGCCGATGTGCTGATGGTTTTCACTCAAAAAGAGTTTGCTTCGGCCGTGGATAAAATTCGCAAAGACCTGCCGAAAATTGATCCATCGCGTTACATCCTCGTGGGTGAGGAAACGGTCAAGGGCTATAAAAATTACAATGATCTGCTAGCCGGCGCCGGTGAAATGGAACCACCGGACACTGGAATTGCCGACAGCGATGATTTCAATATCATGTATTCCAGCGGCACCACCGGTATGCCCAAAGGCATTGTTCATAACCATTATATCCGGATAATGTATGGAACCTGCTTTGCTTCTGCTTTTCGGATGACACCGGAAAGCATCGCGCTGCATGCAGGCGCTATTGTCTTTAACGGCGCCTTCCTTGACCTGATGCCGATTGTCTTTCTGGGCGGCACCTACATCCTTCAGGATTCCTTTGATCCGCTTTCATTCATCGAAACGATTGAAAAGGAAAAGGTTACCCATGTAGTTCTGGTACCATCCCAGATAGTCTCCCTGCTGAATGCTCCCAATTTCTCTCCCGGGAAATTGTCCAGTTTGGAAATGATCCTTTCCGTTGGCGCTCCCTTGCTCATGGAACATAAAACAAAACTGTGCAAAGAGCTTCCCGGACGATTTTATGAGCTATACGGCCTTACCGAAGGCTTCGTTACAGTCCTGGATAAATATGATTATTCCCGCAAACCCAAATCGGTCGGCACACCACCCCCTCTTTTTGAAATCAAGATTGTTGATAATGACGGCAAAGAAGTTCCGGCGGGCACGGTCGGGGAAATCTGCGGGCGCGGTCCTATTCTGATGACCGGATATTACAAGCAGGCAGATTTGACCCGGCAGACGGTGATCGATGGCTGGCTGCACTCAGGTGATCTGGGATACCTGGACGATGACGGATTCCTATACCTGGTTGACAGAAAAAAAGACATGATAATTTCCGGAGGGGTTAATGTTTATCCGCGGGATATCGAAGAAATCGTGGTCCAGCATCCTGCAGTAAAAGAAGCGGCCGTTTTTGGGATTCCCCATGAAAGATGGGGGGAAACGCCGGTTGCAGCGGTCACCTTGACCCCTGGAGCCAATGTTGATGCCGAGCATCTTAAATCCTGGATCAATGAACATGTTGGAGCGAAATTCCAGCGGGTATCAGCGGTAAGTATTCTGGAGGAATTTCCACGCAACGTAGCAGGAAAAATACTCAAACGGCAACTGCGCGAGTCGTTCAACCGCTGAAATTTTTGCAGAGCCTTACATTGTCCATGCACCAGTTCCCGAATCCTGAATTAGGCCTGGTGTAAAACCAAACTGCAAAAAAGGAGGAATACAATGAGTAAGACAAAACCTTTGTTTGTTGTGACCATAGTCTTGACGCTGGCATTGTTTACAATGTCCGGTACAGCTTGGGCCGAAAAAAAGATCCTGCTAAAATTGCCCATGGCTTTTTCAACTGCACTGCCCACATTAGGCGACAGTGTGCCCTTTTTCAAAAAGTATGTTGAAGCAGCCAGCGAAAATACCATTAGGGTGAAGATATACGAACCCGGTAAATTAATGCCAGCCTTTGAAATTCTTGACGCCGTTTCGACAGGCAAGGTCAACGCCGGTTATTGGGCTTCAGGATATGCGGCAGGTAAAATCCCGGCCGCCGAGCTGTTCACTGCAATTCCCTTCGGGCAAAGCCTTCCATATTACCTGGGTTGGCTGTATTTCGGAAACGGAGGAAAGCTATACCAGGAAATGTATGATCGGGCAGGATACAATGTGAAAGTCTTCCCTTTCTGTTTTCTGGCTCCTGAAACCGCTGGTTGGTTTAAAAAAGAAATCAAAAAACCTGAGGATCTCAAAGGACTGAAGATACGCTTCTTCGGGCTGGGTGGCAAAGTGCTGAGCAAATTAGGCGCTTCTGTTACAACAGTTCCTGGGGGAGAAATTTTTCCTTCCCTGGAAAAGGGTGCGCTGGATGCCACTGAATTTTCGGTTCCGGCCATCGATACTAAACTGGGCTTTTACAAGGTTGCCAAGTACAACTATTTTCCCAGCTGGCATCAACCTGCAACCCACCTTGAACTCCTTGTCAACAAGGACACCTGGAATTCCATGAGCCCTCGTCAGCAGGCTATTATGCAACTGGCCACACGGGCAGTGAATCTTTATTCAATGGCCAAGTCCTATTCAGAACAGGGTAAGGTGGTTAAAGAAAACATCAAAAAACACGGCACAATAAATAAAACCTGGACTCCGGAGATGTTATCTCTTTTCAAAAAGACCTGGAATCAAGTGATAGAAGAGGAAACCGCAAAAGATGCCTTTTTCAAAAAAGTATGGGATGATTACAAATCATACATGGAAGAGTGCAAACCGTATGAATGTGTGGCCCATTTGCCACGCCCACAATGCAACAGGTAATCAAACGACCGATCCCCATATCCATGGCTGGTAATTCGGGATTATAATATCCCTAATTAAAAACCATATCCGGCCGCCAGTAACCTTTCACGGTCTAACTGGCGGCCAGAAAAGGGGACAATGAAAAACAACAATAAATACCTGTCCATAAGCAACAAAATAGATAAAAGGCTCCTTGGACTTGGGCATTTTCTAAGTTGGGCAAACGGATTGCTTGTGCTGGTTATCGTGCTCCAGGTTATCCTGCGGTACGGATTTGGACACGGGCTGGTTGTTCTGGAAGAACTGCAATGGCATCTATACGGCTTGGCATTTATGTTTGGTCTTTCCTACGCAGTTGTAACTGACGCCCACGTTAGGGTCGATCTTCTCCAGGGATTGTTTTCGGAAAAAACCCGTTGCTGGATCGAAGTATGTGGAGCCGTTTTTGTCTTACTGCCCTTTATCGTTGCCGTGATTATTCATGGTTACGACTTTTTCTGGGACTCATGGATACATAATGAACGCTCCTCCGCCCCGTTGGGATTACCGTTCCGTTGGGCAATAAAAGCTGTTATTCCCATAAGTTTTATCCTTTTTGGGTTGGCCTCAATTTCGCGTACCCTACGAAGCTTAGCAATTATCCTCGGCAAAGAAAATGGAACTGACTGACTACTTAGTAATAGCGATGTTCATCACTTTTATCATCATGTTATTGTCCGGCTATCCGGTAGCTTTCTGCCTGGCCGGAACATCCATAGTCTTTACTTTTGTAGGCTACTTGTCAGATCAGTATTTCGGCACCGTCACCGGTGTTGATTTTAATTATTTTGGCCTGGTGGTAACCCGAATTTACAAAATTATGGCAAACTGGGTCCTGGTTTCAATTCCCATGTTTATTTTTATGGGGCTAATGTTGGATCGTTCCGGTATCGCAGAAAAACTGATGATCTCGTCCCAGGAGCTTTTTGGCAAAGTTCGTGGCGGCCTGGCCATAACGGTAACAATGATTGGTGTGTTGCTGGCCGCCTCCACTGGCATAATCGGGGCCTCGGTGGTGTTGCTGGGGCTTCTGAGTGTTCCGGCCATGTTACATCAGGGTTATGAAAAAACACTGGCCCTGGGAACCGTTGCCGGTGCGGGCACCCTCGGGATTTTAATTCCACCAAGCATAATGTTGGTCGTTATGGGGGATCAGCTGGGCCTGTCAGTTGGCGACCTGTTTCTGGGAGCTGTTTTTCCAGGTTTGATTCTGGCCTCTCTGTATGTAGTTTATCTCCTGACCTATTGTTACCTGAAACCTGACGCCGCACCCCTGGCGCCTGACCGCCGGCCTATTTCGTGGAAGGTGGTTCTGAGCGTCGTCAAACATGTCATACCCCCTGCCTTACTGATTTTTGCCGTGTTGGGCTCGATATTTGCTGGTATAGCCACGGTAACCGAGGCAAGCGGGATGGGTGCCCTGCTAGCCACGTGCCTGGCAATCGTATATAGAAAGTTCAACTTGAAAGTTCTCAAAGAAGTTCTGTATTCCACCTTCAACACCAACGCCTATATCTTTGGCATTCTAATCGGAGCTACCAGTTTTGCGCTTGTCTTGAGGGGCTTGGGAGGAGACGAATTCATCGAAAGAACACTTACCGGGCTGCCCTTCGGTCCATATGGGATAATTGGTTTCATCCTTTTCTGCGTTTTTTTGCTGGGTTTCTTTCTGGACTGGGTGGAAATCACCCTGATCATTCTTCCCTTGGTGGCACCAGTGGTCTCCAAGCTTGGCATCAGTATTCAGGGATATGGTGTGGTCGACAACCCAACCC
>JALVQM010000016.1:0-714 GCA_027025615.1 Desulfobacteraceae bacterium
AAAAAATGACTACTTCACAGGATGGGAATCAAAATCCTTTGAACAAAATCCCCGGCCGCCAGGAGTTCCATCGGCACCAATAAATCGATCATCGACTAAAGAAGAATTATCTTCTTTTCGCTTCCTATCATCTTGGAAGAAAATGACAATCAGGCCATATAGAACGGCACATACAATCATAATGATAGTTCCAGTGGTCATAACCTTCCTCTAAGTTATGTATAGTTGAGTTTGGCCATTTTTCTCATTAACTGCCTGGCAGGTCTTTAATTCTCGCATTAGGCAGAAATGACATTTCATATATCCAGCGTCACTCCTGTGCAGTTGGGAGTCCAGGTAAAATTGCGTTGAATTAGGTTAATAGCCACTTAAAACAATGATAGCTGTGGATTTTTAGGCGGATAAAAAACACCGATAATCACGAAAGGATTTCGAGACCTGCCATGAAATTGCCGGGTCGTCCCAAGAAACAAGTATATATCCTTTTTCAGAAACGATCTGCCAAATTTTTCCCGTACCTTTGTGAGTGCTGTCTCCTCATTTCCTCCTGCTCGTTTTAAGCAATTCCAATACAGAGCGCCGATTTCCCAATCTTCTATCATTAACCTGGACTCTCTTCCTTGGTCATCGCAAAACCGGTAGAAAAACTTATAGGGCAGCTTTTTTACAACTGAAAATTCTTTTTGCACCTCCTCAACTGTTTGAAAAAGCGAT
>JALVQM010000016.1:724-2469 GCA_027025615.1 Desulfobacteraceae bacterium
GTTTGTTTTTTGGCCAGTTCCGTTCAGTTTCCTCGATTTCAAAACCTGTTATTTTTTCCGGTTTAAACGTTGCCAGTGAAAGTTTATTGTACTTGGCCAGTTCGATTAATTCCGTGAGATTAGTATAAATCCTGCCTTTGGAAAAAATTATGTCTTTACGCTCTTTCCAGGCGTTGGCCGTGCTTACCGGTTGACCAACAGGCTCTATACTGTCCCGATCAACCACTCTGTACGTTTCTGGCCTGGGATCACTGACATTTTTCTCCAGTTGAAGTTTGAGCCATTGATATTTCTGATACTGTTTTTCATCATCAAGCTTACGGAAAGGCAGGGGATAAAGACGGACCCAACTACCATCCTCAAAAAAGCCAGCCGTACACACCAGTTCGTCGTATTTTTTTGACAAAGTCGGATAGGTTTTGACGGTTATAAAAACTTGTCTTGTCTCAATCATAAATGACTGACCTCGACACCCTTTTCTTTTTTCAGCCAGTCACTGATACAATGCCGGTGGCAGAATGACGGTTCTTTTTCAAAACAGGTTATAACAATCCGCTGTTTTTTCTGCAGCAGGCTGTGCAATTGAAGCAGATAGGGCTGCTTCCGGAGTAAAGTTTTCGTATACTCACGAAAGAGGCGTTTGTAATCCTCTGCAGTCTTGAGATTTTTTCTGCTTTGGGAAACAATACCGAGTTCAGGGATGTGCATGTATTCAATACCGAGTTTGGGCAGCAGGATGGATAGGCTTCTTGCTGAAAAACCAAACTTCCTGCTTAACGGATTTTTTCTGACATCACACAACAGCCGAACATCATGACGAATCAGGCTGTTCACATAATTTTCAAACGTTCTCCCCTCATAGCCTATTGTGAACATGATTGACTGTTGTTGACGCAGGCCATCCTTCACGTCCTTAATCCGCTCAAAAGCCGCATTATCAACAATACCACCGGCCATTTTGCTCCTGATGGCAAAATAGGGGTATCGTTCATAAATATGCCTCACTAAAAATCTGCCTCTATACTGCCTATGATTTCGCATAAAGAATGCCAACTCATCCCTCTCTTGCGGTTTGAGAGATTTTTCGAGAGGCAATGAACGTAACAGGGAAATGTTATTCCCCTTTACATGCAGCCAACCGTTTTTCTGTAGAACTTCCAGATCTGAAGCAGCCTGGAATGAGTAGCAACCATAATGATAAGGAACAAAGTCAAAATAGCGAATGCCCGTTACCTGGTGCGATAAAAAGAGCAATTTCTGAAAATCCATTTTTCCCAGAGTTCCCCCGGCCGTTTCCAGTAAAGAAACAATAAACCGTTGACGGTGGTATTTGGGAAAATTTTGCTCACTCATTCCGTTTCCTCAATCTCATTCATGGTGGCGTTGCCAATGATATTGTTACGAAGAATTATATTCCATAAATTCTTCTTTGAAAAAAAGACTTCTTCAGCGGTGGCCTGTCGGGAAATCTTCTGAAGCCTGGAAGTTCACCTATTTTTTACTTGCAGATCCCGTCTTCACATCTCCCACAAAATCAATCCGGTCAAAAACATATAGTCAAACACCGCTACACTCAAAAGATGATTAGGGTTAGATCTGTAACAAAAAAGATATGGAAGAAATAGCATCACTATCGTCCATATACGAACAATTAGACTAGGTTTGTAAGTCTTATGCATAGTACTCCTCCCATATAAAATCTGGTAAACAAAAAAATATATTCCTCTACCACTACACGATCACAA
>JALVQM010000017.1 GCA_027025615.1 Desulfobacteraceae bacterium
CCGCAAAGAGGGCAAAGCCGGTTCCCGTAATGGCAAACAGGAGGGCGCTGACGAGGGTGATCAACAAGGTCCGGCTGAACAGTTTATAGAGCTTTTGTGGGTGCAGGTTCAGTCCCAGCAGGAAAAGCAGGAAAATGATGCCGATGTCCGCAATCTGCTGAATCAGGTGGATGTCATGCACCATGTGCAAAACAGAAGGACTCAGCAATACCCCCAGCAGAATGTAGGCGACAATCATCGTCTGCCGGGCGTAGAGTGCAATGGTTGCGAGGATGGCGGCGCCGGAGAAAATCAGGAACAGGTAATCGATAATTTTGTCTTCTGCCATGTCCCATGAAGTATAAGTCAAGGCGCCTGATTGTATAGTTCTGTAGCATTTTGTGGATCGCATGTTCAGGAGACAGCGATATGCTAGAATTCTCATTTGCAGAAAAACAACAAGCAAGGCACAGGAACAGCTAAGAGCAAACATGCGTTCGACAACACGATGAATACGCCCCGGCAGGAAAATGTTACTGTGATGTTCGCCGACGTGGTCGGCAGTACCCGCATCTACGAGGAACTGGGCGATGCCGAAGCCCAGTACACCATCTCGCATGCGCTGAATGTGGTGGGCGATATTGTTCGACGGCATGAGGGAAAAGTTGTCAAAACAGCCGGCGATGATGTTCTCAGTACTTTCAGGTCCGCCGATGATGCGCTGGCCGCAGCCTGTGCAATCCACGACACCTTTGATGAAAACCGCATCTTTGAAGATCTGGTGCTTGCGTTCCACATCGGCATACATTCCGGCACCGGAATTTTTACCGAAGATGATATTTATGGTGATGCGGTCAACGTGGCTGCCCGTTTGACCGGTGTTGCAAAATCCGGACAAATCATCACCTCAAAGGAAACTGTGGATCAACTGACAAATGGCCTGGCTGCACAGGCACGCGAGTTCGACACCATCCCCGTCAAGGGGCGTGAAAAACCCGTGCGCATGTTTGACATTATCTGGAAACACACCGGAGATGAAACCAGTTTGCTGGAAGTCGCCAGTGGTGTTTTTGGCGGCAAGCTGCTCACATTGAAATTCAGGGGTCAGTCATTAAACATCCTGCCGGAGCCACAAACTTTCATTCTGGGTCGCGGCATAGACTCAGGTTTAATCATCCCTGTTTCGATGGTTTCTCGTCAGCACGCCAGCATTGAATATCGCCGCGACAAATTTGTCTTGCGTGATACCAGTACCAATGGTACCTACGTGCGTATCAACGGTGAAGATGTTTTCATCAAACGCGAGGAAACACCCCTTGCCGGAAGCGGCATCATCAGCCTGGGAAAGGCGATCGACGACAAGCCCGAGCTGAATATCCAGTTTCAGTGCATTTGACTGACATATCTGACCACTTTTTCTCAGTCCTGAACCTGCCGTGAAAAAAATAATTGCTGCCTTGGTTGTTGTTGCTTTGCTCGTGGCTGCCTGGCTCTGGTCGGCCGGGCGGGAGAGGCATCCCATCCAGTTGACCGATATGCCCTGGCAGATAACACAGAGTGCGGAAGGGCGCATTCGTGTCTTCGGTATTGAACTGGAAAAAACCACACTGCAGGCATTGATGCAGTCCTGGAAACGGCTGCAGCCGGAAATTGGCCTGTTTATCAGTAAAAACGGAGAGAAGCGGCTTGAGGCATATCTTGGAAACCGGCGCCTTGGGCTGTTTGATGCCAAGGTAATCATTGCACTGGAAGCAGACGATAAACTTCTGGACAGCTTTTCCGGCGACAGCGCCAGCGTCAAGCCAATGCCCAGTGGCGACTACAAGCTGGAACTCAGCGAAAAGCATCTGCAAACAGCCTTGCGTCTCCCGATCTCATCAATTACATACATTCCCAAAGTGAAATACGACGAGAGGCTGCTGGAAAAGTACTTCTCGCAACCCGCGGAGAAATTGCCACACTCGCAGGGCGGAACTTTCTGGCTATACCCGGATTCCGGCCTGGCTGTTTTGCTGGACCCGGACGGAAAGGAGATCTTTCACTATGTCAACCCGGAAAAATTCCCGGCACTGGTTGAAAAACTGAAACAGGAAAGCGAACTGCGGCTCACCCCCAAAGGAGAATGAGCCACAGCCATTTATACTGGATATTGTGTTATCACCCCGACAATAATTTATTGCCGGGGTGACAACAGGCCCTGGATCAGGAAGATTTCTTTTTCTTTTTGTCTTTCTTGTCGGACTTCTTTTTGGCCTTTTTCTTGTTATCGGTTGACTTCTTTTTCTTCGCGGGCTTTGTTGCGGGTTTTTTGCTTTCTTTTTTCTTCTTTGCTGTGGCGCCTGTTTTCTTGGCCGACTTTGAAAGACCGCCCTTGAGTGAAAGGTTGCGGCGGTTTTTCTTGATTGTTTCCTCGCCAATTCCCGGTACCTGCATGAGGTCATCCAGGGACTTGAACTTGCCATGCTTGCGTCGGTAATCAACAATGGCT
>JALVQM010000018.1 GCA_027025615.1 Desulfobacteraceae bacterium
TAAGGCACTAAAAACAAGCTAACCGATCGAAATTGTACAATATGTTTGTGTCGTTATAAAAGAACTGCACCCAATTAGAATGAGAACATAATTTGTTTTCTATTATGCTTGTTGACAGAAAAGAAATCATTCTCTTGTTATTACTATCAGTTATAGGATATTGTATCTACAGCAACTCGATACAATCTCCTTTTGTATTTGATGACGAACCAAGCATATCAAAGAATCATGCTATCCAGATAACATCATTATCCATTGCAGACATTAAAAAAGTCGCGACTGACAGTCCGATAAAAACACGACCGATCGCGTACATAAGCTTTGCCATAAACTATCTTTTCCATGGATACAATCTATTCGGATACCACGCAGTAAACATTATTATCCATATAATTACCGCAATACTTCTCTATTATTTTGTCTTAAAAACCCTAACATTTTTAAAAAACAAACAAGAAATAACTAACCAAAATGTTTTGATAGCATCGTTATCTTCTGTTTTATGGTTTGTTCATCCTGTTCAGGTTCAATCTGTTGCATACATTGTGCAACGAATGAACAGTATGGCATCCATGTTTTATTTAATAAGTATCATATTGTTTATTAACGCACGAACTCTTTCCTCGCGCCCAAAATCGTGGGCTTTGTTTGCTGGTGTTGTAATTGCATGGTTCCTTGCCATAGGCAGCAAGGAAATAGCAGTAACCCTGCCTCTTTTTCTCTACCTCTATGATATTTTTTTTCTCCGCCACACACCAGGGTCATGGAAACGGCATCTTATTGTGTGGCTACTCTTTCTCTTCCTTATGATAGCAGGCGTTTTTCTTTTTCTAGGCAGCAACCCGCTGGAATATCTGAGACAGGGCTACGCGACAAGATCATTTACCTTGGGGCAGCGCCTGCTCACAGAATCACGGGTCATTTTTTTTTACCTTTCTCTTCTCGTCTTTCCATATCCGTTGCGCCTGAACCTGCAACATGATTTTTCTATTTCCACCTCGCTATTCTCTCCACCTACCACGCTCTTTTCTGTGGTCGGACTTGCAGCTCTCCTGCTTATCGCCTGCCTGCTGTTTCAACAGCATCGCTTGGCTTCTTTCTCAATTTTCTGGTTCCTGGGAAATCTTGCTCTTGAATCAACTATTTTCCCTTTAGAATTGGTATTTGAACATCGTTTGTATCTCCCATCAATGGCATTCTCATGGTTGGTGGCGCATTTTTTTGTTGCTGTAATTCCGTGGAAAAAAACAGGAATCGCCAGCATGCTGATTATCTGCCTGCTGTTTGCCGGATGGTCCTGGCAGCGAGACAAGGTGTGGGCGTCACCACTTGCCCTTGCACAAGACAGTGTGTTGAAATCTCCCAACATCGCCCGGGCCCATGGCTCTTATGGAGATGCATTGTACCGTGTCGGTGATCTTGCTGCCGCTACCCGGGAATTCAAGAAAGCCCTGCAGATCAATCCACACTATCCAGAGGCACTCAACGGTCTGGGCCTTACCCTGGCGGCCCAGGGGCTCTCCCAACAAGCCGAGCACGCATATCAGAAGGCACTGGAAATAAATCCAAATTATATGAGAGCATACAACAATCTGGCAGCCCTCTACCTCGATACCCGCAAACCGCAACTGGCGATTCTCCACCTCCGTCGAGCCGTCCAATTGCGGCCGGATTATATTCAAGCCTGGTATAACCTCGGCTTAGCCTATGAAGCGATCAACAGGTGGGACAAGGCCATCAACTGTTACACAAAGGCCCTCCAGTTTGGGCCAATAGCACGGGTAAACTTTAGACTGGGCGCCCTCTATCTCAACAGAAAACAATGTGCCTTGGCAAAAAAAGAGTTTGAAACCGCTCAGCACATGATGCCAGGTAATCATACCATGACCCATTATCTCGATCTTGCCAATGAATGCCTTGCAGCAAAAAATTAGGTGATCGTATGTCAAGAGAAAGCAAAAAATGTCGTGGTATTGCCTGGCCACGATGGCTTGTGCCTATCTGCCTGCTTGCAATGGTCGCTTTTTCCTTTCTTATTCGTATTGAGGACTTACGGTCTTGGAATGCCAGCCCGGCAAAGGCGTTTTTCCAGGGAGAGCCGCTACTAACCAATATCGACGGCTATTACTATCTCCGTATCGCCCGCGACTTGGCCGAAGGTACATATTCCCCTGTGGATCCCTTACGCATCACACCTGACCATCCGCATCGAGCGGCACCCCCCCCCCTGCTGTCTGTAATCGCCACGGCTCTCCATGAAACTGTTCCCTTTTCATTCAACTGGATAGGGATCCTCATCCCTCCATTGCTTGGCTCTTTGCTGGTGTTCCCTCTCTATGGTCTTGGTTGCATATTCGGCACCCGGCTCACAGGTTGCATTGCTGCCTTAACCGGTGTCATTTCCAACACGTATTTCGTCCGAACCTCACTGGGCTGGTTTGATACCGATTGCCTGAATG
>JALVQM010000019.1 GCA_027025615.1 Desulfobacteraceae bacterium
AAAAATCACAATGTTGCTATTTCCATTGGCGGATATTCAGTAATAGTAAAGAAAATAAGTGTTCCTGCGGCGTCAGAAGAACAGCTTCAGGATACGATTCAATTCGAAGCCGAACAGTATATTCCTTTTGACATTAACGATGTTAATCTTGATTTCCAGATTTTGGGTGAAAACGAGAATAATCCCAATCAAATGAATGTGCTGCTGGTGGCCGCCAAGCAGGATATGGTCAATGATTACGTAAACATGGCCCAGCTGGCGGGGTTGGAGCCCAAGGTTATTGATGTCGACGCTTTTGCGCTGCAAAACATTTTCGAGCTGAACTATGTTGTTGAAAACGAAAATGTAGCACTGATAGATATCGGAGCCAGCAAAACTTCGCTCAATATTCTCAAGGGACAGGAATCAGTTTTCATGCGTGATGTCGCCCTGGGATGCGGGCAGATAAATCAAAAGATAGCTTCAACCACCGATTGCAGCCTTGAAGAGGCAGAGAGTATCAAATTTGGCGACCTGTCCGGCCGCATATCACCTGAAGAGCTTTCCGAAATAATTTCTTCAGTAGTTGCGGACTGGTGTACAGAAATTCGCCGAGCCCTTGATTTTTTCTATTCCACATATCCAGACGACCAGATACGCAATATAGTTTTGTCGGGAGGCGGAGGAAACATAAAAGAGTTCAGGCAATTACTGGCGGTTGAGACATCAGCTGATGTGGATTCCATAAACCCGTTTCAAAATATTGTTGTTGACGAGAACAAGTTCGACATGGCTTACCTGGGAAAAATAGCGCCCCAAGCCTCCATCTGCATGGGGTTGGCCACACGCAAGGTGGATGACAAATGATACGTATCAACCTGCTTCCATATCGTGCAGAGCGGAAAAAGGAAAATATCAGACGTCAGGTGGGGATTTATACTCTATCGGTGATGCTGGTGGCTTTGGGATGTTATTATTATCATTTGCGTTTGAATTCTAACATTAAAAGATTAAATTCCGAGATAAATTATACAAACGCCCAGGTAGCCAAGTACAAGAAAATCAATCGGGAAATTGAAGAAATAAAGAAAAAGCTGGCTGTCCTGGAGCGAAAAACCAATGTTATCAAATCACTCGACGCTGACCGCAAGGCTCCTGTACACGTTCTGGACGAGCTATACCATTTGCTGGTGGAAAAAAGGATGTGGTATACAGGCCTGACAGAGAAAAACAACCAGATTAAAATCCAGGGCGTAGCACTTGACAACCAGACAGTTGCTGATTTTATGACCCGCCTGGAAAAGTCTAAACAATTCAATAATGTCAGACTTGCATCAATCCGAAAAGAAACTATTAAAAGCAAAAATATAGATCTTAAAAAATTCGAAGTCGCGTTTAACCGCGTTGTGGCCTCATCTGTCAAGACTCAACAAAAGAAGGGCAAGAAGCGATGAAAGAATCTAATTTGTCACTTGATTCGCTCTCTCCCTTGTTCAACAGCCTAGAGCAATTGACCAAGGTACAGCGGATTGCCATTTATATAGGGTCAATGGTTTTGGTTGGGGTGGCGTTTTTCTACTTGTCTTTTTATCCAAAACAACAGACCATTAAAGGTCTGGAGGCAAGCCTTGCTTCGGCCAAACAAGCTCTGGCAAAGGCAAAACGCAATGCAAGTCAGCTTAATTATTATCGCAACAAGATGAAACAGGAAGAAGCACAGTTTAAAGCTGTGATGAAGGCATTGCCGGAAAAAGAAGAAATTCCATCTTTGCTGGCCGGAATATCGAAAGCCGGCAAGGATGCGGGGTTGGAATTTATTTTGTTCCAGCCTAAAAAGGAAATACCCAAAGGTTTTTACGCTGAAATACCGGTCGGCATAGAGGTCAGCGGAGGATATCACCAGGTGGCGGTCTTTTTCGACAAGGTGGCCAATTTGCCCAGAATCGTTACCATTAAAAATATTACAATGGTGCCGACCAAGAGCAAAGGTGTCAATACCTTGAACACCAAATGCATGGCGGTAACATATAAGTTCATTGAAAAAAAGGCCGGCAAGAAAGCCGGCAAAAAAGGCCGCAGAAAATAAGAAAAATCAACAACTTTGAGTGATGCGAATCATGGCAATAAAATGGATGGCTATTCTGCTCGGCGGTTTGTTAATTCTATTGTCAGGTTGTGATAAAGAAAAGCCTGCTCCGCCAAAGCAGGTTGTCTCGCAAAAGATATCAGCCGGGACTTCTTCCAAAGTCAAGTCTGCCGCTGCGATGAAACCGGCAAAGACAAAGGTTACGAAAAATAATACTTTGGGACAGAGTTCTTCTTCGTTGCTGGAGACAACACGCCGCATGGCTGCAACCTATGATCCCAAGGGCCGCTTTGACCCATTTGAACCTTTGTTCAAGGACGAGAAGGTTCAAGCACAGCCCGTAGTTTCCAAATCCAGAAAGCGTAAACGCAGGATACCGCAAACTCCTCTTGAAAGAATCTCACTTGCCCAGCTGAAAGTTTCAGCTATTATTCGTTCACCGCGGGGCAATCGGGCCTTGGTTGAAGATGCTACGGGAAAAGGTTATGTAATTCGCAAGGGAACATATATAGGATTAAATGCCGGGAAAGTGGTGGCAATCCTAAAAGACAAGGTAATTATCGAAGAAGAGACAGAAAACCTGCTTGGTGAATTCACGATCCAGAAGCGGGAATTGAAACTTCAGAAACCTGCCGGAGAATTTTAGCATGAACGAGCGCACTATAACGACGAAGCGGTTGGTTGTTTTTTGCCTGCTGGTAGCCCTGATCGGCCTGGCCGGCTGCGCCCGCCAAAAGGCAACCCAGACTACAAAGCCTAGGCCGCAACCGGCTTCCGTGCCGCTCGCAACCATAGAAGCCATCGATACTTTTATGGAGCAAGGTCGAGTTCAGGTGGTAATTAAAGCCAATCAATCCTTGACTTATACATCGGTAAAGCAACCTGATCCGTTGGCGGTGCTTTTATTTTTCCCCAATACACAGTTGGCAAATTTACCTGCCCAACTGCCGGGCCGGGAACCGGTTGTTAAAGGCATAAAAACTTCAATGGCCGAAAATGCAAACACTGCCAAAGTAGAGATTTTGCTGGCCCGGGATGTTCCTTACAGTGTCGGGGAAAGTGAAAGCGGCTTGCTGATAAAATTCGGCAGTACAGCTGCCGATACGGCAAAGACCACTTCTGTTGCGGCTGTCCCGGCGGCTGCCAAGACGTCTTCGTTAACCCAATCTACAGACAGTACAAAAAAGCCGGCAGCGAAAACGACCATAGTGAATCCTCAGGGCAAGCTCGCCTGGATCAACAAAATAGATTTTTTGGCCGAGCCGAAAGGCAAATCAACCATCGTGATCGGCACGACTATACCGGCGGATTACAAGCTGGAGAAAAAGACGGCCAAGCGTCTGGAACTGACGCTTTTCAACACAAAGATTCCTACTTACCGTCGCAGGGCACTTATTACCACCCGCTTTGAAAGTGCAGTTAACCGTATTACTCCGGTGCAAAAGGCAGCCAGGCAGGCAGCTGTGGTCATAGAGTTGCGTGAAACAGTACCGTATTTTACCGAACGGGCCGGAAATTTGCTGCTGATTCACTTTGAAGCCTCCCGGGTGCCGCCGAAACCATTGGAGCAGGCTCATCTGCCTGCCTGGAAAAAGGTCCTTGCCGAGCAAGGACAAAAAGATTCCGGTGCAATAGGTGTACCCAAAGCAATGGTTGCCTCCAAGGCCAAAGATAGCGGGCAAATAAAAACAACCGGCACCGGAGCGGTCAAAACGGCTGAAACGGTCAATGCTCCTGTATCCCGGCAGTTTGAGCCGGTTGTCACCGAAAGCCCATGGCTTGCTCCGCGCAAGAAGCATTACACCGGTGAAAAGATAGCCCTTGATTTTTATGAGACAGATATAAAAAATGTTTTCAGAATACTGAGAGAAGTTTCAGGTAAGAATTTTGCCATTGATAAGGATGTTACCGGTAAAGTTACCATGACTCTGGATAAACCGGTACCCTGGGACCAGGTATTGGATCTTGTGCTGCGCATGAACCAGCTTGGCATGTCGGTCGAAGGTGACATCATCAGGATTGCAACCCTGGATACATTGAAAAAAGAAGATGATTTGCGCAAAGCTCAGCTTGAGGCCTTGAAAAAGGCCAAAGAGCAGGCCAAGGAACTGGAGCCGTTAGAGACCAAGTATATACCGGTAAGTTATTCCAATGCTAAAAATGAAATTTTGCCGCATATTGAAAAAATATTGAGTGACAAACGTGGCCATGCAACCGTTGATGAAAAAAACAACCAGATTATCATCACCGACACGGCGGCCAAAATAAAGCAAGCCGAAGAAATTGTTAAACGTATTGACCGGGTTACTTCCCAGGTTATAATAGAAGCCCGAGTAGTTGAGGTTTCGGAAAACTGGTCAAAAACTCTTGGTATAGTATGGGAATCCACATACGGACCGGGAAATCTTTTCGGAACCGGAATATCGGGTACCACAGACTTTGCCATGAATTTTCCTTCTTCAGGTGCAACATCAGGGATAGGATTTAATTTTTCCCGGGTGGCCGGTGGTATTCCTTTTGTGCTGAATGCCAAGATTGAAGCCCTGGAAGCCGAAGGACAGGGCCGCATTCTGTCATCTCCCAAGATTCTGACCCTGGATAACAAGACCGCCCGGATTAAACAGGGTGTTGAATATCCTTACCTGGAAAGGGATTCTTCCGGTGGAGCTTCGGTAAAGTTCAAAAAGATCGACCTTTTGCTTGAAGTAACCCCCCATGTTACACCTGATAACAGGATTTCCCTGAGTATTTTTATAACCAAGAACGACGTTGCTTCTGTTACCAACGGGGTTCCCTCGGTTGCCACCAACGAGGCTGAAACCGAATTACTGGTTAACGATGGCGACACTATTGTTATCGGCGGCATAATCAAGGCGACAACTACTGATAGTACTTCCGGCTTTCCTGGACTTTCCAAAATACCTATCCTGGGATGGCTGTTTAAAAGCAATACCAAGAGCCATCAAAAGAACGAACTGTTGATTTTCATGACGCCGAGGATCGTGCAACTGAAACAGCAGGACGCTATGTAGCCCAAAGCGGTTGGCTGAAGGAGCTTAAAATATACGAAGGAGATCATTGATGAGTGGAGCAAAAAAACACCTGGCATTCAGCCTGATTATGTTGATGCTTTTGATGGCCATGGGCTGTAGTGACTCGGCTATTTTTGAAGACTACGGATTCGATTATCAGGTATCCATGTGTGTTTCCGACGACGGGTCAGGCAGCGAGTGCACCCAGACGGTTGACATTCTCCAGGTAATGTGCAGCGCCACTGAATGGGAGGACTATTTCGATGCGCAAGGAATTGTGACATTTGTTGTAACCAAGGGTGCTCGTACTATAAAATTTACTTCCTACACAGTTGATTATATTCCTGAAGAAACTTCAGCATCCGGTGATGGAAGCGGAACTGTTTTTACTCCCCCCAGCCTGCCCCGCTATCATGATGTCCTGGATACCAACTGGATTGCTCCGGGTGCGGAAACCACGTTCAATTTCATAATTCTGGATATCAGCCGGAAAGCAGATATCTTGAATTTAGCTGCAGCTGAAGGTCACGGAACATTAGCTAATCCCTGGCAGCACACTTACACTTTAAGAGTTACCCTGGAAGGAATTGACGAGCTTGATGAAAGATTCAGCATAAGCGTGGATGCTGCCATAATTGCAAGCAACTACAATAATTGTTCTTAACAGACATTTAAGGAAAATAAATCCCGCCCGGAGGCAACTTGCCATCAAGGGCGGGATTTTTTATTGGTTATTGCCGGCAGCTTCAATGTTTCAACGTAAAGATGCCATGGCTTTTTCTGCCTCCATGGCTTGGGGGCTATCGGGGGCAAGGGAGATCACCTTGCCGTAAGCCTGCCATGCCTCGTTCAGCCTTCCTGACTGATGCAAGGCCCTGGCCAGCAACAGTTGAAAAGCCGGCCTTTTGGGAACCAGTTTGACAAGCCGCTTAAGATAGGAGATGGCATCTTCCGACCGGCCTGTCTGCATCAAGGTACGTGCAATTCCCTGAAGTGCCAGTGGATAGTTGGGCTCGATCTCAAGGGCCTGTTTGTAGAAACTCAAGGCATTTTTGTAATCGCCCTTGTTGAAATAGGCTATGGCCAGGTTTGTCAGGGGATAATGAGGTGTTGCGTAAAGCAAATCACCGGTGACCTGGGTGAGGATTTCGATTGCTGCGTCCCAGTTGCCCATGGCAAGGTAAAGAGCCCCCAGATTGTTTTTTGCCGGCGAATAATCCGGCTTTAGTTCAATGGCGCGCTTGAAATGGTTAATCGCCTGGGCATAGTGTTTTTTCATCATGTAGGTCAGACCTAGGCTGTTATGGGTCAGAGGATCCCCGGGATTTAACTTTTCTGCTTTTAACAGTTCCCGCAATGCAGCTGTTGAATTTCCCTGGTTGAGATAGGCTTCACCCAAATCACGAGCTATTGCGGCGTTACGTTTTTTTTGTTCCATTTTGGCCGAACCGGCACAGGCTGACATAATTACCGCTGCTGCCAACATGAGGCCTATCACTGCCATGGTTTTTAGTCTATCTTTCACCTTAAACTCCCTTTGTCGTTATAGATATATTACGTGTCGGCAACAAGTTGTCTTTGGACGGCTTTGAAAAGCCCCCCGGACAACGAAGATAGTTGGTTAATGAAGAAAAACCAGCTTTTTTACGACCATAGAATCAGTTTTATACCTTGTGAAGTTATCAAATCTTGTACAACCGGGTTAAGCGGTTCGTTGGTCAAAAAAAACACCTGTTGGGAATCATGGACCAGGATTCCCTTTACAGTGATGATAGTATTGTATTGTGCAGGGCGCTTGGCTGCAAGGTAAGTTGGATTTTTCTCGACCCTGTAGCCCAGGCCGCTTAAAACATGAATCAAAGCCTGAAAATCGTCGCTGTCGGTCTTGACCTGAATTACCGGCAGACCACTTTTCTCAATGGCTGACACGGCATCGCCGTATAAATTGCCAAAATCTACCAGCCACTGGTGTCCGTCACCGTTGGTCACAAGGTTTGACAGGGCTTTGACCTGGATGCCGGCGTAGGGAAAACTTATTTCTATATTGGAAGAAAAATTATACCCAAAAATTTTTACTACCTGGCTGACCAGGTCCTTCCGTCCGTTTGGGGCCAGGGCGAGAACCGGCTTCACACGATGGGTCTGTTTTGCAGAAAGGGCTGAATCAGCCTGCCCGGGTGCCTCTTGCCGTTCAATAATTTCTTTGAGCACGATACCAAGTTTTTCCAGGTATCTTTTTATATTTTCGGGTGTTTTCTGTCTCTCATCTTCTATCGGTGTTATGCATAAATGCCGGCCATCGGTCTCGGTTTTAATCCATTTTGCCTTTACATTAATTTGGGCGCCCTGATCGGTATAATACAGTTCAGCAGGTTCGTTACCATTTTCTTCCAAAGAATTGAATATTCTGCCGACAATTCCGGCGGTACCTTCATTGTCTTCCAGGCGGATTATTTTGACATTTTGCC
>JALVQM010000020.1 GCA_027025615.1 Desulfobacteraceae bacterium
GAGCGCGAAGTTTCCCTGAACAGCGGTCGCCAGGTTTACGAAGCACTTGATAAGCAGAAGTACGAAGTAATCCGGTATGATCCAAAGTATGATCTGGAACGCCTGGTTACCGATGCTTCCATTATTGATGCCGCCATGGTAATATTGCATGGACCCCATGGTGAAGACGGCACTGTCCAGGGGCTGCTTGAGTTGCTGAACATCCCCTATCAAGGCAGTGGGGTACTCGGCAGCGCTTTGGCGATGAATAAACTTGCCTCCAAGCAGATGTACAGTCTTCATGGGATACCCGTACCGGAATACATTGTTCTCAAATCCGGAGTGCCTGTAGAGCCGGAGCAGATAATTGCCCGGGTTGGTTTACCCTTGGTGGTGAAGCCCGTGCTTGCCGGTTCAAGTATTGGAATGTCTCTGGTTGGTGAGCCGGATACACTGCAGGCTGCCCTGGATAAAGCCTTCAACCATGATACCAACGTACTTGTGGAGGCTTACATAGAAGGGACGGAAATTACCTGTGGGGTTCTGGGAAACGATGAACTGGAATCCCTGCCGCCAATTGAAATTATTCCTGACAAAACCCATGCTTTTTTCGATTACGAGGCCAAGTACACGGCCGGGATAACCGAAGAGATCTGCCCGGCAAGAATAGACCCGGATTTAACCGCAGAAGCTCAGGACCTTGCCGGAAAAGCTCACCGAGCTCTTTTTTGCAAGGGCTACAGCCGGACTGACATGATCCTTAGTCAGGGGAAATTTTTTGTACTCGAGACCAATACCATCCCCGGGATGACACCAACCAGCCTGTTTCCCCAGGCCGCCCAGACCGCCGGAATTTCTTTCAGCCGTCTTCTGGACCGCTTGATCGAGTTGGGAATCGAGGCTCACGGAGACCGTTGAAAACTTATGATCTATAATGGTTTCCAGGAATTGATGGCCGCTTATGAAAACCTGGAAGCTGGTGACCGGTTCGTGGGCCGGATTCCTTCCAGTCCATTGAAAACAGCAATTTTGCTAGATTTGACGGCCAAGGGTATTATTTGCCTGCCTGATGCCACCGCCCAGATGCTTTCAGGTTCAAAGGTGGCCCAAGCGATGTTTTTAGCCAAGTGGATGCTTCCCCACACCCGGGCAATTTTAGGCCGACGGGATCTGGTGAGGGCTCTTAATGCATATGAGCAAGCGGCAATTACCCGGGTTGTTACCAAGGAAGACCGGAGCCATTGCGGCCATGGCCTGCGGTTCTGGCCAAACCTTGAAGCCGCCTTCAATGTTTTGGGGTTTGACAAGCGTCAGGAACCGTTCGTTTTGCAACCGTTTTTGGACGAGTTTATCGATATACGGGTGATTTGGGTAGATCCATATGTTGAGGCCTACCAGCGCAGCAATCCTGGAAACTTCAGAAAAAATTTGTCCCATGGTGGCAGTAGTTCTCCTTACAAGCTGAACAATACACAAATGGCATTTTGCAGGCAGGTGTTAGAGGCGTCAAAATTTCCCTACGCCCACCTGGACTTGATTATTGATCCCAATGGAGACTGTTATTTGTCCGAGATTGCATTGAATGGGGGTATCAAGGGGGCGCGGATCGACAGAGGCAGCCTTGATCGCATGAAGCGCCAGAAGATAGAGCAATTACAGAAAAGTTGAATACTGCATTTTAGGTGAATTATGTTCCCAAACAAAGGAGGAGGGTGACATGAAGGTTTTGGTGGTTGGCGGGGGTGGCCGCGAGCATGCGTTGGTATGGAAAATTTCTCAAAGCCCGCGAGTAAAGGAAATATTTTGCGCTCCGGGCAATGCAGGTATTGAGTCGTTGGCCAATTGCGTGCCCATTGATGCCGAAGATGTCGATGGCCTGCTTGCTTTTGCCCGCGAGAAACAGATTGATTTGACGGTGATAGGACCGGAAGGACCTCTGGCGGTCGGAATTGTCGATCGTTTTGAGAAAGCAGGGCTGAAAGTTTTTGGGGCCTCCAGAAAGGCTGCTGAGCTGGAGAGCAGCAAGTCGTTTGCTAAACGGATAATGAACAAGTACGGGGTGCCAACCGCCCAGGGCAGGACATTTACCAAATTTGATCAGGCAAAGGCTTATATTAAAAAAATTGGAGCGCCCATTGTAGTAAAAGCCGATGGATTGGCGGCCGGCAAAGGCGTAATCGTTTGCACAACGGTTAAGGAAGCTTTGGCGGCCCTGAAAAGAATAATGGTAGACAAGGAATTCGGCAGTGCCGGTGACAAAGCGGTTGTCGAGGAATGCCTGGTGGGAGAAGAGGCTTCATTTATAGCTTTGACCGACGGCAGAACAGTATTACCGTTGCCGTCTTCCCAGGACCACAAACCTGTTTTTGACGATGACAAGGGGCCCAACACGGGAGGCATGGGAGCATACTCACCGGCACCGGTTGTTGACAAATACCTGCATGAAAAAATCATGCAGCAGGTAATGCTGCCGAC